>JAUNBK010000072.1 GCA_030527105.1 Planctomycetia bacterium | reverse complement strand
GCCGTGGTGCGCAGCTCCAACGGCGGACGGTACCGGAAATTTCAACGAGAAGTATCATAAAATGCACAAGGGGGGGGGGATAGGAAGTCCAAGAGCCTCGTCTGCATTCACGTTGGTGGAGTTACTCGTCGTCATTGCGATTATCGGGATGTTGGTCGGTCTCCTTCTTCCTGCGGTTCAGCAGGCGCGGGAGGCGGCGCGGAATATGCAGTGTTCTTCCGCGATTCGACAATGGGGGCTCGCGCATCAAAATTACGAAATTTCGCAGCGCTATTTGGTGCATGGTCTCCTGCGCGGCGTGGGGAACAACCCGCTCGATAAAGGCGCGCACGTTCGCGTCACGTTCGTGCCGTATCTCTGGTCGTATATCGAGTTGGGGGCGCTCCAATCCGACTATGATTTCAAGCAAAATTTCTACATTACAGCGAATCAGACGCTGACGCAGCTGCAATACCCGATTTATTCGTGTCCGAGCGATCGCAAGGGGTTCTGGACTGCCGACACGTACAAACGAAGCCGCGGGAATTACGTCTTAAACTGGGGGTACAGCTATTTTTATCCGCAAGCGTCGCCGGAATCTTCCGTGACTTACAAGAAGTCCGCATTCGGTCCCAATCGCAAGACACAGTTGAGCGAAATCAAGGATGGTTTATCCAACACCGTTTTCATGTCAGAAGTGGTTTTGCCAGAAGACGACAGCTATTACGACATGCGGAGCGATTTTTTCAATGACGACAACTGTGGTCCGTCATTCATGACGGTCAATCCACCCAACTCAGGCACGGATCGCGTTGCGGCTCGCCAAGCCTCTCCCACGAACGCCGTCAACACGACGGACCAAGCGAGCATGGTGATTGCTGCGCGGAGTTTTCACAATGGAGGAGTCAACGTCGTGCGCGGAGACGGTTCCGCCACGTTCATCAACAATGGAATCGACTTGGAAGTCTGGCGTGCTCTTGGAAGCATTGCCGGGCAGGAGTCGGATATTTATACGGAGTAGTTTTACACGGACTCTCAAACACGATAAAATTTACTACCCAGAAAGGGAAAAATCATGGATAACGTGTTTACCCCAAAAAACAGCATCACGAAGTGTTTTTGCATTTTGGCGTTCGTTTTGGTTTTAGCGTCTACATTTGTGCCAGCCCGAGCGAGCGTTATCGAAGACGAGCTTATGTCCAGCACGGGCAGCTACACTTCCTCAGGCGACGCAAACGTTTGGTTGTTCCAAATCGATCAATTGCCGCTTGGGAACGAATTCGTCGTCGAGTTCACGGCATCGACGTTTACGAAAGACCGACTGAACGTCGCGTTCAGCGAGATGCCAATCACTTATGGCATCACAACAACCAACGGTTATGCGTTTTTTCTGCGTGCAAACAGTGGTGGGATTGGCATGTACAACGGCTCGGTCGAGCGTGCGTATGCGCTCACCAATCCGGGCGGGACGTCCCCTGCCCAAGGCACGGAGCTGAACGTCTCACTCGTTTTCAACACTGGCGATAATCTCGTAACGTACTACGTTAACGATGCGCTTCTCGGATCGTTTAGTCCTGATTCGGACTGGTCTCTTTCCGACTCGGAGAGGTTCATACCGAATTATCTCGGCTTGAGCGCTTACAACGGTTCGAGCACTTTCAGCAACGTTGTGGTCGGTCTGCTGGCGGAGAGCTTCGAGTCAGCTCAAACGGGGAGTTGGGCGACTCCCGGCACATGGGTGGGCGACGAGGTGCCGAGTGCGGAGGCTTCTGCTTTGACTGTGGAGGACCATGTTGTCACGGTGGATACCGTCAATACAGCGGTGGGTAGTTTGGCATTGTACGGCACCTCGACCTTGAGAGTCACGCAAGGGGCGGATTTGGCGGTGACACATTCCGTGCGATCTCCTGAAAACGCGACGCTCGACGTTGCTGGCACGCTCACGGCGGCAGGGTTCATTTTTGGCGACGAGTCGAGCGCGAATGTTTCTGGCTCCCTTGCGTCGACGGGGAACGCAACCTTCGGCACGCTCAACGCTTCTGGCAACGCGAATCTCTCGGTGGGAGGAACCGCGACCATCGACACGTTCAACGTCTCTGGAAGCGCCAATTTCTCCGCAGCGGGCGGGGCTTCCATCGCTTCGTTAGCGCTTGCGGACGGTGCGACTTTGGCGAACTACGGCGCGGGAAAAACGGTCGTCTCCAGTATAACGTCGGGCGCAAACTCCGTCCTCGCAAACTCTGGAAGCCTCCAAATTGATTCGAGAGATTTGCCCAGCTTGATCAAACTCAACGGAGGCTCCGTCGCACTCAAAGGGGGGGCAGAGGTGGGACTCAATCAGACATGGACTGCGGCTGGGACGAACTACGATGGATACAACAATACGAGTACGATGACGGCGGAGGCGACAGGCGTTATCGGGTGCGTGGCGGATGGTACGGTCAGTACGATTTTTCAAACGTTTGGTTACACCGTAGATAACACCAAAGCAACAACCATCAATACGGTGCTTAATGATTCCACTGGTTATGCGAACAATTACGCCAGGATTCTCACGGGATATTTCGTTCCCGACAGCGATACCGTGACGATTTGGACGCGTGCCGACGACACCACGAGTGTGTGGATCGACATGAATCAAAACGGCGTTTTCGACGATAACGAACGCATCGTCAAAAGCCATTGGGACGACGGAGGAGCTTCCGCCACAGTGACGACTTTCTCCCCCGGAGAATTTTACGCGATGGCGTTTATCTTCACGGAAATCACAGGCGGCGACATTATGCAGCTTCAAATGGGGACGGGCACGCAGTCCTACTCCACCTCGACCAATAATTTCGTCTTTGCGGACAGCGTCGACTACGGCGGAACCTTCTACACAAGCGATATCGTCGGGGCGATCGATTATTCCAGCACCGATTTGGAGGCTTCGGCGGACTCCACGGTCTCTCTGTCCGCATCAAGCGGCGTTTCGTTTGGTGACATGAAATTCACCAAGTCGAGCAAAGTGACTTTCGACAGAGCCTCTGCCGTTTCACTTGGGACTATTTCGCTTGCGGCGACTGGCGCGCCCCTTGCTGCCGGCGTGGAGAGCGACTCCCTCTCGATTCGCGACGCGCTCGACATGAGATCGAATTCGATCGACACGTTTTCCGTGAGTGGCGCGCTGAGTTTTGAGGACACCTCCAAACTCTTCCTCGATGTGAACGGTGTGAATATGGACTCCCTGGTAGCTGGTGGCGCGATTTCGTTCGGCGAAGATATCGTCATTAACCTCACGAACACGGGAACGGATGCTATTTTGGAAGACACTATGTACCTTCTCGCCCTGTCGGACACGAACGAGTACGCGGGGTGGCAGACTCTCGCATTTGAAGATGGCGTGACGGGAGTGTTGCGAGTGCTTGACGATGGTTTGTACATAACCAACCTCTCATTCGGCGATGGAAACGAAGTGCCTGAGCCGGGAACGTTCGCGCTCCTCGTTTTGGGCGCGCTCGGCATCGTGGGCGTCGCGAGACGACGGATTTTCGGCGTGAAAAAATCGGTGTGAGAAAATTTATAATACTTTGCGTTGAAATTTCCCATTCCGCCCGCCGTCGGAGCTACGCACCACGGCTCGCAAAACATCGCGCAGAGCGGGAATTTTAAAGCACGATGAGTTTAATGTAACATACAAGAGAAAGTAGGAAAAATGATTCCAAAACTGCGCCCCGCTGCGGGCTTGAGAATTTCGTTTGTTTTATGGTGTCTCACCTTGGCGTTTGGTGTTCAAGCAGCATGGGCGGAGGAAACCGGAGTGTTCCGACTCCAAACGCGTGCGCGCGTTCCGCTCTCGCAGCTTGAGGATGCCGATTTTGTCAATCGCGACTCGGTGCCCTTCATGGGATTTTTGGATCGCGACTACATTATGAAGTACCAAACGGTCGAGTGGAAGGCTTCCGAGACGGCGTTTATCGTGTGCGACGTGTGGAACTACCACGGCTGCATGGGCGCGGTGCGTCGCGTGAATCAGATGGTTCCGAGGATGAACGAGATGTTGAAAGCCGCGCGAAATGAAGGGGCGCTCATTATCTTCTCACCCTCCGGCGTGATGGATAAATATGGAGACCATCCGGCGCGAAAACGCACCATTCGCGTGAAGGAAGAAATGATGGCAAAAGGGGAGAGATTGAATTTCTCGACCGCGTGGAACAACTGCGGACCGAATGAGCCACCGCTTCCGATTGACGCGTCCGACGGCGGCTGTCGCGGAAAATGCCGATACGAGGCGCACCGATTTGGGCACTGGCCCGTCTCGGCGCAGCACCCCGGTCTAGAGATTATGGAGGAGGACGGACTGAGCGAAAACGACGAAATATACTACCTCCTGCGGCAGCGCGGAATTAAAAACGTCGTTATCCTCGGTGTGCACGTAAATATGTGCGTCTTGGGGCGTCCTTTCGGAATCCGCAACATGGTCGCGGCGGGGTATAATATCGTCCTTATGCGAGATATGACGGATTCGATGTACAACAGCGAGTCGGCACCGTACGTTTCGCACATCCGAGGGACGGAGCTGGTCGTGGCGCATATCGAACGGCATTGGTGCCCCACCATCGTTTCGAGCGATATTTTGGGCGGGCGCGCGTTTCGTTTCGAGGAAGACCAACGCCCTCACGTTGCGTTTATCGTGAACGACGATTCGCTCCACGCAGACAAGACGATTCCTCTTTTTGCGGACGATTTGATGGCAAAACAAGATGTCTACTGCACCATAATCCACGGAGAGGGACGGGGGGCGTATCGGCATCTCGACGAGTTGGACGACTCGGACGCCGTGGTAATTTTCCAAAAAGACCAGCCGATTCCGCCAGAGATGAGGGAGAAACTTGAGCAGCTTTATCGCGAGGGAAGGGGTGTTGTTGCGCTGCGCAATGCGTGCCGTGCTTTTGGTGCCCGCAGCGAGCAAAGCCAGAACGACGCGCTCTTCGGCGACGATTTTGCGGCGCGCGTTTTGGGTGCGGAATTCGTCTTGCCGGACAGGGAGCAGAGTGTTGCGGGCGGGTGTTTCGTTTCGAACGCTCCAGAGGTTGCGGGACAGAGAATTTTGCGCGGTGTGGAGGGAAATTCGTGGCGCACGGAGGGGGGAATTTATCAAACACGACTAGCGGAAGGTGCCGTCGTCCTCATGCGCGCCAAGACAAGGAAGGGGGGGGAGTTCCCTGCCGCGTGGCTCTGCAAAACAGACGTCGCTTCTCCCCGCGTTGCATACTCCTCGTTGGGCTATCCCTCCGATTTCGATCGGGAACAATTTCGGAATCTCATTCGAAATTTGATCTTCTGGTCGATGAACCTCCCTTGCAACGACCAGTAGTACTTTTTTAGGAATTTCTGTAGTGCTTTTTTAGGAGTTTTTTGTCATGAAACGTTTTTTAGCTTTTTTGTTAGTGGTACCGTTTGTCTTCTCTTCGGCTGCTTGGGCGGAAGACTTGTACGACGTGCTTATCAGCCGTTACGACGGAAGAACTTATGCGTGGGACAGAACGATGTCCGCTTCGAGCGTTTCCGGGGCGTTTGCCGTCCAATTTTCTGGAATTCAGGCGGAAGATCGGAACAACCTTGGCGTCGGCAATGGCACGGGCATCGCTTTTACAAATGGGTTCAGCCTCTTCTTCCGAGGTCGGGATTATAGCAAAGACATTTGGGGCGCGTTGGGGATTTACGTTAATAATGTCGAAAAAGAGGTTTTGCCCAAAGGATGCAAACTTGTCCAGACAAACGTGGGCGAAGCAAGCGACTACGGAATGATTGTCTCGCCATCGCTTTTGCGCGCGAAGGTTTATCGCGACGGCTCTCTTCTCAAGGAAATTGAGTTGTCTGACTACGGAGTCACACAGCTCGATCTCGTCAACGTACTCGCTGGAAGTAATTCCTCAACTGCGACCACCGGCGATTTCCGCCTCGGGCAGGTGTACAACACCTTCTCTGTTGGGAAGTCGTCTCCTCTTTCGCTCATCGACACGCTCGATTATTCCGACACGTTCACTGCGACTGGCGGGCGAACGACACTTGGAAACGTCGAGAATTCCTATGGCAATGCGGCGAGCACGTGGACGGCGGGGAACATCGCCTCTGGGACGGGCACTGTGCCGGACTCCCTTTCCGGCTCCACGACCGGATACGCTTCCGCTGTCGCAACGTTCATGGACTACAATAATCTCAGGAGTCAATTTGTCGTCCAAGTGGACAGCATCCAAGCCAAGGATCGCACTGGAATCAGCGTGGGAACCGAAAACAATATCGCGCAGGGGACGGATGGTTTTTCCGTGTTCATCCGAAGTGACGGAACCACAGACCCCAAAGGCAACAACGGTGCCATTGGACTCTATTATGGGGGGAGCGAGTATATTCTTTTCACGGGGAACGCGCCCTTCGCTGCGAAGTCTGGAATCACGGCAGATACATGGAATAACTACGCGCTTCGTGTCGACTCCCTGAATATGGAACTCGAAATCTTTGCGAGCGGCTGGTCGCTCGGCACGTACGATTTGACGAACATCTCTGCACTCCGGTGGAACGACACTGGCACGACACCGTCGACCGCTAAAATGTCGACCATCAACGCGCAGAAAATCGGCTTGACGAACTATTGGGACAGTTCGAATAATGTGTTCGACAATTTCCAAGTTGGCGCACCGATCATGCAGGGCGTTACGGTGGGCGAGTCTTCCCTTTTCGAAAGCGCGAAGACGAAGTCAGGGCTTACGGACGTCCAGGAATATGGCGAGACGTTCCGAACCACGGGGACAAAAACAGGGGATACGTACCGTTGCAACCTTAACAACACGTGGTACTCTGGGGCGAACGAGTTGAGCGAGTTTTGGCTCGCGTTTGACGCAACGTCACAATATGCCGCCGGAACTTACACATGCAGCGAAACGCTCCAGTATGTCGCCGGGTCAGGCGGAACCTCGGCCGGGAGCGCGACGGGCGTGGCGGTTTTGGGCAATGGCGTATACTACACGATGAAGCTTAACGACGCGACGAACTACCTCTTGGTGCAGAGCGACGCCGTTCAGCCCGATGGGACTTTTGATTTCGTGTTGGCGCAGGATGCCAATAACTATTTCCTAGTCAAATTTGCGGAGAACGGCATCTCGGTGCAAAACGAAGCGGAAGAGGTGCGAAATGTCGACTTATCCGATTCGGTTGATTTGATCAACATCAATCATTGGGGCAATTATGCGTTAGAATTCGACGCTGCGTTGCAATCGCTCAACATTTTCCTCAACGAGATGGAGGTCGCGTCAGTCCAGCTGGGAGACGACGCCCTGAGTGAGATTGCCTACGTTGGCTTCAGGAGCGACGCAATTAGTGGCATCAGCTACGGAGCAGTTGACAACTTCCAAGTTCTCACAGGTCAGGTCGTGCCAGAACCTGCAACGTGGGCGCTCTTTTTGCTCTGTGCTGGTGGTATTTTGGCTGTTTCGCGGCGTGGTTTAACGCGCTGTCCGCAGTCGGAACTGAATGGAGTTTCTACAAAATGATGAAGAGATTTGAATGTTCACGTCTCAATTGGCGCGGGAGTTTGGCGGGAGTGCTGCTTACCCTTCTCGTTTTCGCCTCGGGTTGCGGTGGTGCGCCGCCGACGGGGAACGTGTCGGGAACGATTCAGTGGAAGAAGCAGCCTCTCGAAAGGGGAATGATCGAATTCCTTGCCGAGAGCGACGGTCGCTCTTACGCTGCGGAAATTGCCAACGGCGCGTTTCAAATCGAATTGCCTGTTGGAAAGATGAAATCCGTTCGGATTTATGGATACAAAAAAATCGGCGAGCGCCCGCGCTATATTGGCGATCCGAACTCACCCATGGAGGAGATCACAAAGCAGATACTTCCCAAGGAGTGGAACGAGGAGTCCCAAATCACGCTGGAGGTCGTGAAAGGGGAGCAGACTTTCAACTACGGCGAGTAGCGAGCGCGCGGGTTTTGGCGGTCTTTTTTGTGGAATTCCGGCGTCGGATAGAACGTTGGAATTCCACAAAAAAAGGTCGTAATCTACCGCACTTCGGGGGGGCGAGTCAAGGTCGGAGGAAAGAAAATTATCGATTATCAGAAAAAATTTGAACGAATTGCATCACGTACACAAGAAAGCGAGGGAAAAATGGTTGATGGATCGAATCGAGCCGTTTTTCTCTCGGGAGCGGTCGAACTGTCGGCGACGTGGCGGAGGTTTTGATGATGGACGAAAAAACTGTCCGCAGCCATTTTCAAGCGTGGGAATCCGGTTGTGTGGACACGCTGAAACAACGGCTCTATCGTGATCGCGTAGCGCATCTGACGCAGGAACAAAAGGAGAAATTGTCGACGTGGTTGGACGAAAATGTGTGCCTGAACGTAGGCGAAATTCTGCAATATATGGGAAAATCGTACTGCGTGTTTCTCTCTCGCTCGCAGATGTGTAGATTGCTGCGCGAACCCGGATTCATGTACAAAAAAAGCCGGGAGATGTGCCCGTGAAGGCAGACGTTGAAAAACAGAAAGAATTTGTGGCGAAAGATCACCAACTGCGAGAAAACGATCGATACCCAAACGACGATAGAACTTTTCAAAAATTGATTTCTCGTCGCGGATCAAAACGATCATTCATGCATTTGTAGGTAGTGCTAATCACCGAGAATATCCAAATCGTCGGTGCAAAAACGGAATTTTAAATGCGCTTGAGTATAAATTCGGTTTTCACAAAATTTTGAAGTGGGAATGGGTATAAAAGCAATAAAATTGGGGAAAAATCGCACTCTGGTACTTGACGCCACGGGAAAATATATTATAATAGCCCCCGTTGAGATTTTCGGTTCCGTCCGCTGTTGGGGCTGCGCATCAGGACTCTCGAGCCTTCGTAAAACCGGGATTTTGAGTAGGGTGAGTATAACGTTGAGTGTGGAGCCAGCAAGAAGAATCCGTGTGAGTTCTCGCTGCCTTTATTGAAATTTTTTTCTGTTTTTACGCAGAGGTTTTTTTGCTTAAATAGCATACCTTCGTGGCAGGAGTTATTTTTTTTGTGCTTCTTTTAGGAAGCTCGGGTTGAGTTCATGGAAAATAGAGAGCATACTCCGGGAGTGATGCACCTCCTGCGAGACATCAAGGCAATCCAAGACGAGTTTTTTTACATCGACGAAAAGAAAATCACGGATGCGGAGCACCTTTTTGATGGTATACGGTCCCTTTTTTTGCGACTTTATTCTGAAGGGACGCAATACGGCGCTGCGCTCACCCAAGAGCAGCGGATTTTCGCTGGTGTTTTTATCTCCAACATAGATTATTTGGGGAGAAGTTTTCTCACAAATCTTGCCGTTCTCTCTGATGAGGAAGAGAAGGAGCTTGTTGAGGAGTCATCAGATCAGCCCGACGGGGAGGATAATGGCGTAGGTTTCCAATTCGGGACGATGCAGCAGTTGGGGAGAATCGTGAGCGAGACGCATTCTGGGTGGAACGTTCCCGTGCGCATCCATAGCCAAGCCGATTTTTGGGAAACCGTGTATAGTTTGGCCGAATACATGGACAATGTCCTCGCGCACTTTTATCTCAGCGGGGCAAGTGGTCCGGGGCTTCCTATCTTCCTGACCCTCCCTCGCGCGGGGCGTAGAAGGTTCGTCTGAATGCTCAATGGCGTTGGGGCTTGATTTTCTCAAGCTCCATGCCGGTCGTTTTTCTGCGCGTTACATCTCGCCGCGTTTCTAAGGGGGGTGTTGGCTTACCATCTTCTGCCGTCGCAAAAATGAATTCGAACGCAGCTGCCCGACATATCCAACACGTGGGGCAATCATCGTCATTCGGACGCTTGTCGACTTATGAAACTTTTGGCAACAACCGAAACCGTCGCGGGAAGCACAATGGACGCGAGGAGAATCGCCCACAGAGGGAGACCATTGTTTTGCGTTCCGAGAATTCCATAGACGAGCGCAATGCCCAAATTGCTAAGAGCGATGGGCAAGAAGAACGTCCGCCAAAAAGGGACTCTCGCGCAGCCCAACAAAAGCGCCGCCGCTTCCGCAAAGAGTGGCACCGCTCGAAACAAGACCAAAATCGTCGCGCCATATTTCTCCGCTAAGTCGTTCAGCTGATCGAATTCCTCCCCTGCGAGCTTTCTAACGACAGCCTCTCCGCCCAGCCGACCAACAACCCACGCCGACAAAGCCGCAATCGTCATGCCCAACCAGATTCCCGAAATCGCCACCGCAGTCCCGACCCAAGGGGGCGCGATTAACTCGGAGAGCTGTCGCACAACAAGCACACTAATGACACTCGACGGGATCGGCAAAACCAGATCAACCCCCAAAAATCCGACTGCTGCGGCAAAGACTGACCACGGGTTTTCGCTCCACGATTTGAGCTGCGCGACAATTGTCGTTTCGAGTGAGTCGTTCCACAAAATGAACGGGACGAGGGGAACCAGAGTGACGCCGACAAAAATGCCGAGGAGGATCAATATTTTGCGCATAGGGTGAGGTTTGGAGAAAATGGCACAACCGGTTTTCATGATGTTTCGGGACCCGTGGTGCGCAACTCCGACGGCGGACGGAATCGGAAAACTTAACGAGAAGTCTTAAAAAACGCCCACCAAGGTTTTCACTATAAACTCAAGGTTTTCACTATAAACCCATTGTACCTCGCAAAAATCGCATTGTCAAGCGGAAGAGGAGAAAAATCCCAGAAAAATTTCATTTTTTTGGTGGGTACTCCTTGCAGAATGACAATATTTTGATAATAATGTTGCTATAGTCCTTCCTTATACTCATCGTGCCCTATACTCGTTTTCCTATAAAATTCCCGTTTTCGCGACGTTTTGAGAGCTGTGGCGTGTAGCTTCAACGGCGGACGGAACCGGAATTTCAACGCGAAATGCTATAAGATTTTTTATAGACATTTTATAAGACAATCTTTTTGGCGACTTTACCCCCCCAATTCTTTACAAAGGAGAAAATGATGATTTGCAAAAAAAGGCTGTTTTTCGTGTGCGCGAGCCTCCCTGCCTTCTTGTTCGCCACGATGGTTTCGGCGGCGGACGTGCCTCAGACCGTGAAAACTGCGGATGGTCGGACGCTCAAACTCGTTTGGAACGATGAGTTTGAGGGAACCGGTTTGCCCGACCCGCAAAAATGGACGTATGAACATGGTTTCATTCGCAATGGAGAAGCACAATTCTACACGCGCGAGAGAGAAAAGAATGCGTACCAAAAGGATGGGAGACTCGTGATTGAAAGTTTTCGCGAAGACTACGAAGAAAATGGGCAGACCGCGAAATACACCTCCGCGAGCTTGATCACGCTGGGAAAAGCCGAGTGGACGTATGGACGCATCGAGGTGTGCGCCAAGTTGCCCAAAGGACGAGGAGCGTGGCCCGCGATTTGGATGTTGGGCGTGAATCGAAGCGTCGTTCGATGGCCAAAATGCGGAGAAATCGACATTATGGAGTATGTTGGGCACAATCCCACGCAAATTCACGCGACCGTCCACGCCGCCGGGAAGAATAAGCACTATACCTCCAAAGGGTCGTTCATCCGTTTGGAGGGTGTCGAGGATCGCTGGACCGTCTACGCCTTGGAGTGGTCGAAAGACAAGATGGACTTTTTCGTCGACGACAATCTTTATTTCACGTTCCGAAAGGGAGATCGCGAAATAGAACCTTGGCCGTTCGACTTGCCGCACTATCTCATTTTGAACACCGCGATTGGCGGGAGCTGGGGGAACGCAAAGGGAATCGATGATTCCGCCTTCCCCAAGAAATTCGAAATCGACTACGTTCGAGTCTATCAATAATCGAGATACCCACGCACCATTTCGAGGAAGGTGGGATGCAGCCCCGTCGTTGGGGCGCGCGAAATCGAAAGCCCCAACGACTCGCCCAATTCTCGCGCTTGAACGTCCAAATCGTACGCGACCTCCATATTCTCAAAGGGGAAACCAATCGGGACAAGAATCGTCTCACGACAACCACGGAACGTCGCGACCTCGCGCAACACGTCGTCCAACCTCGGCTCCAACCATCGTGCAGCCGTTTTGCTTTCGCTCTGCCACGCGAGGAATTTTCGACCGGGGAATCCTTCCGTTTCGAGCCTCGCGGAGATACCTTCCACTGCCGCGCGCGCCTCGCGT
Source organism: Planctomycetia bacterium (assembly GCA_030527105.1). Lineage (GTDB taxonomy): Bacteria > Planctomycetota > Planctomycetia > Pirellulales > Thermoguttaceae > RGIG3701. Next base: position 6,230 of record JAUNBK010000072.1, on the reverse strand, counting down.
TCGTAGCGAAGTTTGGCAACCTCCACCGGCAAAGAATGAACCGAAAAAACGAGGCTGCAATTTTCCCTCACGCTCCGATCCCGCAGAGTCGCAACCTCGTTCAACGTCGCACAAACGGCATCCCAAAAACGCGGCTGCTGCGAGAATGGCGGAATATAATGCAAAATGGGGAACGCACTGCCGAATTTGCGCTCCAAATCGCGCATTTTTTGAAAATAAATACGATTATACCCACCAAAAGGGGAGGGGATGAGAACGAGCGCGCGACGAATGCCGTCGTAAATCATACGCTGAATCGTCTCTTCAACGCTCGGGGACGCGAATCGGCACCCCCAATAAACCGGGATTTCGACGAGAGGCGCAATCGCGTCAAGAAAACGCCGAGTGTAGTCGTTCAGCGGACTTTTTCCACCGAAATATTCGTAATGCTGCATGACACTTTGAAGTCGATGTGGTGCCACGCCACGCCCCTGCGTGATATTTTCCAAAAAAGGGAGCACGTCGTCGAGCGTTTCGGGACCGCCGTACGTATAAACAAGGAGGGAGTCGTATTTCACCAAAGGCGCCTTCGTTCAAGGTGTTTTGTTCTCATTCTATCTCCACGACCTCTGACGCCCGGTAGCGATGAGCCAAAAAACAATCGAAAGAGCTCCCAATAATCTTTTTGTGCGTGGCGACGACAAGCTCCTCTCGATTGTTCTCATGAGAGATGTGCCCGAGCATGGTTTTTTTCAAATGTTTGCCGTGGTTTTTGAGCAATTTTGCGGAGTCGAAGTTCGAGAGATGCCCACCACGCCCACGGACTCGCGCTTTGAGGGACGAGGGATAAAATCCATCATCCAACATTTGAGGGTCAAAATTGCTCTCCAGCAAGACACCATCCAACGACGCGACGAGATCCGGCAGATCCGAGAAAACATGTCCCAAGTCCGTGCAAATTCCGAATCGCGATCGTCCATCATCGACGACAAAGCAGACCCCGTCCACCGCGTCGTGCGGCGTCGAGACCGCTTCGATGTTCACACTCCCCAATGCGAAGCACGAATTTGACGAGAAATGACGCACGTCCGCCACCTTGCCAACTTTGTGCGCGACCGCTTCGTGCGTCGAGGGAGTCATCCAGACGGGAATTTTGAACTTCCGATGAAAAACACCCGCATTGGCAACGTGGTCGCGATGGTCGTGCGTGATGAGAAGAGCGCTCACGCTGCGTATGTCGATTCCAAATGCCGAGAGGCGATTTTGCGCACAAATACCGCTAATCCCCGCATCGACAAGGAGGCGCGTGTCGCCACTCTCGATGTAGATGCAGTTCCCATTACTCCCGGATTGTAGGGCGATAATTCTCATCATAAATCACACTAAGGGCAGATCAAGTGAGGCTCTCACGAAACCACACCAGCTCACGACATTGCGCTGGCAGACGAACGAAGGAGGTAGCGATTCACGACCGTGATTCCGCTGATTATCGCGCCGATGATGCCAACCATCCCTTGATCTGTGCCACAAATGAAGAGATTTTTGAAGGGCGTGGTTCCCTCGTAATTCTTGTTGGGCGCGCCATAAATCGCACCATTTTCGTGACCCGTGTAGCGATAAATGGTTTTGGGCGTGAACATGTCGCGATCAATGACGGAAGCGCGGAAGTCTGGCACGTATTGAGACGCCTTCTCCGTGATTTTCTCGTACCAACGCAGCTTCTCGCGCTTGTATTCATCTGGAGGAAGCGCGTTCCACAAGTCGTAATTTGCAAGCGCCGTGATGCGCACCATTCCATCCTCAAGTGGGCGCGTGTACGCAAAATTGTTGGGCGAACAAATCACGCCACTGCGCAAATCGCACAAATTGCTCGGCTTGCGATAGTCGAACGACGGCGCGTCGTTGAAGAAAACGATCGTGTCGTTGTGCCCCAAATTTCGCGGCTGCTTCTCGAGGACGGAAATCGTTTCGACAAAGCCCAATTCCCCCGGTCGGCATTGCTCCAAAATCGATTTATCCTGAAGCTCCTCAGAACAAAGTCGGAGCGTTTCGCGCTGTCCCGCCGACGAGAGGACGTTTTTACAATCAAGCTCCATGCCATTTTCGAGAAGGACGCCCCGAACGTTTCGATCCCCATCCGTGATTAATTTTTTCACGCCAGAGCGGAGCCGCAGCTCTCCGCCAGCAGTTCGAAAACGATCGAGGAGGGTTTTGAGGAGTTGCCTCACCCCTTCCCACGGACGCGCGAAACCTTCGAGAAAAATCGAGCGGAACATGATGCTGAATTGATTAAAATCCATATCCCCCTGCCGCGCGCTCCCATAATACATGAGCGGACAAAAAATCATCTCAAGAAGTGCGGGGTCTTTGATGTACTCGCTCACGACTTCCCGAGCCGAGACGTTGGTGGGGTAGGCTCCCATGTCGTTGTAGTCGACCAGCGCGTCGACGAGTTGGCGCAGACCATCGACCTGCTTGGGAAAATACTTCGCAACCTCAGCAAGGAAGTAGTCGAAATTATTCGTGAAACGAAGCGAGATTCCGGGGAAATCGATTCTCGACCCGAGCTGCGGGACAAGTCCCAACTCGTCCCACGTGAGTCGCAGCTGGCGCAGCATACGATTGAGCGGACCGCGCTTCACGCCCTTTGGAGCGTAATTTGTGACGGCGTGCAATCCCACGTCGTGCGTGCGACCGTTTTGACGATAAAAAGAGTTCAACCCACCGACGAGCGCGTGGCGTTCGAGAATGCAGACTTTTTGACCATAGTGCGCCAATCGGCATCCCGCAGACAAACCGGACATCCCTGCGCCAATAATGATTGCATCGTACATAAAAAAGGTGCTTAAAAATAATATCTCAAGAATACACCAACGAAAATAAGGCATATTTCTCAGATCGCGAAATATGCCTCACGAAAGTTATTTTTCAAACGGGATATCGACCATTTTCGGCTCAAGATAATTCACCGTTTTCGCCATGCTCGCAAGCTCCGTGTACTCCTCTTCGGGAATATTCACTCCATAACGACGACGGAGTTCCATAACGATATCAAGAAAATCCATGCTGTCCAGCTCCATTTGCTCACGAAACGCAATTTCGTCGTTCAGGTCGCTAATATCTTCATCAGGGGCAATGTCACGAAGGATACTCATCACCGCTTCGCGTATTTCATTTCTCGTCATTTGATAACCTCTCAAGGAGTAAAGGATAGTAGTTTTGTTATACTCATCGTGCTTTAAAATTCCCGTTTTTCGCGACGTTTTGTGAGCCATGGTGCGTGGTCCCGATGGCGGGCGGAGTCGGAAATTTCAACGCGGAGTATTATAAAAAAATGGGCAAAACGGGTTCAATCAGCGTACTTCTTCACGATGACGACCGAATTGATACCCAACATACCAAAGGATGTGTTCAAAATATATTGCACGGAGTCCAACTTGGCGGGTTCCCCAATCACCAAATTGGGCAAGGTGCACGCTTCGTCCAGCTCGTCGACATTCATCACGGGGTGGCACAATCCGTCTTCAAACGCCGGGATGTTCCCCGCGAGTTCCAACGCACCGGCGGCACCCATCGCGTGCCCGATGAAGCCTTTCGTCGCGTTGAAATAGGTGTTGGGACAATCCACAAAAACCTCTCTCAACGCTTTGCACTCCTGCGCGTCGCCACTTGCGGTGCCAGTCGCGTGAAGATTCACAATATCGACGTCCGACGGCTGAATCCCCGCCTTCTTGAGCGCCAAGCGAATACAATCCGCCTGCCGATCGGGATTGGGAAGGACGAAATCGGAAGCGTCGGAATTAATGGCGTATCCCACGACTTCGGCATAGATTCTCGCGCCGCGCGCCTTGGCGTCTCGCAGTCGTTCGAGCGTAAAAAGACACCCACCTTCCGAAACGACAATCCCATTGCGGTTTTTGTCGAGCGGGCGGGACGCTTTTGTCGAATCTTCGTGCTTCGCCAACGCGCCCTGATTGTGGAAGGCGGCAAAAATACCGAATGTGTGGATACTCTCCGAAACACCGCCAGCAATCGCGAGGTCGCACTCGCCCAGCCGCAGCATTTGAAGTCCCTGGATGAGACCCGCATTGCCCGCCGCGCATGCCGCGCCGAGACAATAATGAGGTCCCGAAATTTTCAAATTGAGCGTAATTTCTCCCGCTGGATTGTTCGCCACAGTGCGTGGATTGTGGTGGTGCGACCAAACGCTCGTGTCGTAGTTGTGCTGGCTAATGAGATAAATCTCGTTCTCCGTTTCGACGTTGCCATGCTCCGTCGTTCCAACATAGACGCCGACGCGGGATTTATCGGTTGCCGACCAGTCGATCCCGGCATCGGCGAGCGCTTCGTGAGCGCAATAGATCGCGATACTTCCAGCACGCGTCCCACGGCGAATTTCCTTGCGCGATTGGTATTTTAGAGGATCATAATTGCAAACGCCTGCGTGAGTTTTTCCGAAATAACGAATATCATAATCCTGAATTCCACTTTTGCCCGAGAGCAGCGCGTCGCGGAAGTCCGCAAGCGTGTTGCCATTGGGAGAAGTCAAACCAATCCCCGTTATAACGATTCGATCGTGCATTCTTATACTCTTCGCACCTTAAAAGTTTTGTTTTTTGCGATGTTTTATGGATTGAGGCGATGGTACCCCCTAAGCTGCCAAATACCAAACAACCTCACGACATTATACCACAAGTCGGAGGATTATAAAAGGGGGAGCGACAAAGAATTCGTTGTCATTTTTCCTTCCGTCGTCTTTTTCTTACCCAAAAAACTCCCCCATTTTTCCTCTTTTGGTGTTATTTCTCGCGAGAGACCGATTTTCGCACGAAGGCATCCGCGTCGTTCGCGACGATGACGCCATAATTGACGGCGCCGAGCCAGCCGCTCATGATGATACCAACGCTGCCAGTGTGATAAAGCCCCGCGACTTGGTTGGGGAGGGAACGACTCACCTCGAGACCCTCGAATTTCGTCCCGAAACTCGCGCCCATTTTGTGCAGCGTGTAGCGCTCGAAGGTGCAAGGCGTCGCCGCCTCCACCCAGTCGATTTTTTGACGAATGCCGGGGACGTACTTCTCCACCGCGTCGAGCGTGTCTTCGATGAGATTCTTCTTGGAGACCTCGTACTCCTCGCGCGAGAGTTTCGCCCAGTCGTCATAATTCGCGTTCGTGCTCGAAACGATCGCGCAGCGCTCACTCACACCGGGTCGCGTTTTGGGGTAGTAGAAAGAGTACGTTCGACTCGTAATTTGTCGACTCAAAAGCATTTTGGTGTCGAATTTCGGCGCTGTCGAGGTGAAAAGGAGGTCGCCACACCGACTTTCATCCAATATCTCTCCCGGCTTGAGCGACATATAGACCTGCGCGCTTGAATTATTCAGCCGGACTTTCTCCGCCCGATCGATGAAATCTGCGTCGAAATGCTCGCGCCCCACCATGTCAAAAATCGTGCTTTTGAGGTTTGAGTTCGAGACGATGGACTTTGCGCGGACGAATTGTCCATTAACGACGACGCCCGCAACGGCATGGTCTTCGACCTCGATTTTCTCCACACGCGCGTTTGTCGCGATATCGACGCCATTTTTTAGCATCTCCTTCTTCATCATGTCGATGAGCTTGTCCGTGCCGCCGACGAACGTGAAAACGCCTTTCGACATGAAATTAGAAAAGACAATGCCATACGTGATCGCTGGCTCATCGAGCGTAGAGCCATTGGCGTACGTGATTGGCTCCATCAAAAGCCGAGCGACGTCCTCCCTGCCGGGGAAGAATTCCTCGAAAAGTTGGCGCGTCGTCATACCTTGGTCGTCGACGAACGTCATACTCCTCGCCTTGTCGAAAAAAGCGTGAACCCTCTCCGCCGGAATCCCAAATTTCTCGATGAGAAGTCGCGTGAAATCCTCTCGATTGAACGTTGTTTCGAGCGAAAACATCGGATTGTCGAAACGAATCGACGGAAGCTGAACGATCGAGTCGGCAATCTCGCGATTCCAATATCGACGACAACTTTTAATCATTCCCACGGGAAAACCATGGAGCGAAACATCAAAAATGACGCCATTTTTCCGTCGAAACCACGCGGCAAGACCGCCAAGCTGATGATGAAACTCGCAAAGGAGCGTTTTGTGTCCAGCACGCGCGAGGATATTTGCCGCCGTCATGCCGCCAAGTCCGGAACCGATTACGATGATATCATATTGGGACTGCATTTTTTGTCGATACACCTTCGTTTTGGGTTAATTCGTTTT
>JAUNBK010000188.1 GCA_030527105.1 Planctomycetia bacterium | reverse complement strand
GAAGTCCCTCTCAAACTCTCCTCCCAACCCCCTTCGTCCCCCAAATGGGTACCCAGTAAATTTGCAGGCACCCCGGTCAACCGATGTCCATCATGATGATGTCGGTGCCGTTGGGAATGTTTTCGTTGTACCATGTCGCACGCGTCGGCGCGCAAAACACACTCGACAACAAAGCCACAAGCACGAGAAATGAAGATTTTTGTTTCATCTTATTTTGCCAAAAAAGTTTCATCTTGTCTCACCAAAATATTCGAGCTGCTCTCCAACTTGCACTTCAGCTTCCGCCTCGCATTTATAGAGCGCGCGTGGATATTTCGCATGTTATAATACTTCGCGTTGAAATTTCCGGTACCGTCCGCCGTTGGAGCTACGCACCACGTATATATACTGGCGCACAAACGAACTCGAGGTAACTTCCAAAGGCTCCATTGTACCTTGAAAAATTGCGTTGTTAAGCGGACGAAGAGAAAAGTTTTCGCTTTTGGGGGAATCCCTCGTAAAATGACACAATCCTCAATGTGAAAAGGGGAGTTTTTTTCTCCGGTCGCGCGATGAGGTGCCTCGGGGAAAGAACAGGGGTATAAAAACCATCTCCAGAAGAAAGGAATTGGGGGACGTGTAGATTTCTCGTCAAAACCACGTTCTTAAAAGTAGAGCGGCAACGCTCCATGTGCATTAATCGAAAAATCCATCTCACAACCAACAAAAGGAGAGAAACGATGAAGCGGAATTTGTCCAAAATCATCCTTGTCGTTTGTTTAGTCGCAGCGACCAGCGCGGGATTCGCGGCGCCAAGGGAATCGAGACAAGGCAGAGGACCAAGTCAAAGTAGGGGACCAGGCTCAAGCAGAGAGTTGAGACCAAACAGCGAGTCGAAACAATTCCGATTCAGCACCACCATCGAGAAAGAGCGACCGGAGCTGAACGAGGAGACCAAACGTTTGATTGCCGCATGTCGTCGCGATCCGTCGAAGGCGAATTTGGCGGCGTTGAGGAGGCAAGTTGCACTCAATTACGACAAGGTGCTTGAGCGAAAGAAGGCGAAGCTGGAGGAGTTGAAGCGAACCGCCAGGCACGCGTCGAAAGTTCAGGAGATGCAAGAAATCGTTGACGAAATGATTCTCGACCGAGAAAATCGGATCGAGCAGAGTATGCGGCGTTTCACGGATCCACGCCTCAGACCCGGTTCGCGTGGCATGAACGACGACGGCTATTTGCCCGTCCTCGGTGCCGCGCAGAACGTGTCGATCGCCTATGTCCCCGTCACGAATGAGGATTATGCCCAATTCCTCATGGAGACGAGACGAAAGGCGCCGAAAGGATGGAAGAACGGAACCGTCCACTCCAGCTTGGCGAGGCACCCCGTGGTGAATGTGTCTTACAACGATGCGGTTGCGTATTGCAAATGGCTCACGAAAAAAGATGGAGATGCCGTTTATCGTTTGCCGACAGAAGTAGAGTGGGAGTATGCTGCGGGACATATGCCGAAGGACGCGGACTTCAACTGCGGCGAAAACGACGGAACGACGGAAGTCGACGCCTATGCCGACACGCTCTCCGCTTGCGGTGCCATCGATATGTGGGGAAATTGTTGGGAATGGACCTCCACCAAACTCACGCCCCAAAAAGGATCGAAACAAGTCAAGGGTGCCATGGTCGTGAAAGGTGGCTCTTGGTTCTCGCCTCGAACGAGCTGCCGAACCGAACATAGGGGCGAAGGGAGGAAAGCCGACACAGGTTTCGAGGATGTGGGGTTCCGTGTCGTGCGCGAGAAATAAGAACATGAGTGTGGGGAAATGTATGTTACGATTGGTTTTTGTCGTCACGATGTTGTTCGCGACCTTCGCTTACGCCGAAGTGCGGGTCTTCGACTACCCGGAGTGCAAGATTTACGCGATTGAAGACGCGCCGACACGTCCGAAAGCCTCGCTCTTCGCCAGCGTCAATCCGCGTGAGCGCTTCGTGCAAACGGCAGAGGATTATGCTGGCTCCATCAACGTCTTTGTCGTGGAATTTAAGTCCACCAGCAAGCGCGTTATGATCGACACCGGATTGGGTGCGCCAAAAGGCAGTTTGATGGCGGAGTTGCGACAAGCCAAAATCGCGCCAGAGAGTATCTCCGACATTCTCATCACCCACATTCACCCTGACCACGTTGGTGGGTTGCGCGGATTCCCAACCGCGAAGGTTCATATCGCGAAGGTCGAGTACGAAGCGTGGGAAGAAGATTCCTCCCGGCAAGGTCTCGCGAAACATCTGCCGCGAGGGAAGAATTTGATTTTGTTCGAGTACGACACGGAAGTTGTCCCCGGCATTCACGCAATAAAATGCGCCGGACACACGCCGGGGCACACGGTTTTTCAAATGGGGAAACGCTATTTTGTCGGAGATGTTTTCCATGCCGTCGATTTGCAAGTGGCGCATCCCTCCTTTTGTGCGGAGTACGACATGGCACCTCGCGAAGCCGCCGCGAGCCGCAAGAAGGCGCTCAAAAACTTTCGCGGGGAGTGGTTTGGCGCGCATATTCCCTTCCCGGGCAACCTCCGAGTGGGGAATGCAAGCGCAAAGGAGAGCCATCGTTAGAGTGAAATACAACGCCGAGGAGTTCTCTCCCGAACCGGTGTTAGGGAAGCGCCTCGCTGCGGCTCAAATGGCGTTCCAATGAATTTGCGTTTTCACGGATTCCGAAACTTCGTGAAAACGCAAATTCTATACTCGTTCTCCTTTGAAATTCCCGTTTTATGCGACGTTTCGCGAGCCGTGGTGCGTAGCTCCGACGGCGGACGGCACCGGAAATTTTAACGCGAAGTATTATAAATAGGGACGAGTCTAACGCAAAATTTTCTAAAAATCCACACAAAACTCTTGCAAAAAAATTTTTTTGGTGTACAATAGACTTGGTCTCTCATGGCAAAACGTGTCCCATGGCAAAACATCGAACCAAAAGACCAAAGGAGAATTCATCATGGAGAAACGAGCTTTTTTGTACGGGGTGAGTGAGTACGAAACTCTTGTCAAGTTAAATTGCGCGCGTCAAGACGCCGAGGCGGTTGCTGAGGAGTTGATGAATTCGTACGGGTTCGGAGAAAAGGAAGTCGTTTTGAAAACGTGCAGTTGCCCAATGGACGCGAAGCCTCTCACGAAAGATTCGATTTTAGGGTCTCTAAAGTGGGA
>JAUNBK010000009.1 GCA_030527105.1 Planctomycetia bacterium | reverse complement strand
GCGTAGCTCCAACGGCGGACGGCACCGGAAATTTCAACGAGAAGTATTATAAAACCTATGAGCCGGGTTCCTGTCTCCAGTTCGTGCCCACCGCCGGATCGAAAAATTTTACTAAAAAATGCAGGGGGGTACTTGTATTTTTTTAGAAACGTGCTAGAATGGCTTGCATAATTGAGAGTCGGGCACGTAGCTCAGTTGGTTAGAGCGCCGCCCTGATAAGGCGGAGGTCCCAAGTTCGAATCTTGGCGTGCCCATGAAGGTTTCGTTTCGTTTTTTTGCGATGCGGAGCCTTTTTTTGTCCTTGTTCTTCGCATTTCGTTTTTCCCGCAAAAAGAAGGTATACCCCCTTTTTGACCTCAAGAAAAAAGGAGTGCAAGATGCCAAAACGAAGTCCAGACCAAATCTCTGAAATTATAATACTTCTCGTTGAAGTTTCCCGTTCCGTCCGCCGTTGGAGCTACGCACCACGGCTCGTAAAGCGTCGTGTAAAACGGGAATTTTAAAGGAGAACGAGTATAAAAAGAATTCTAAAGGGGGAATACTGCTGTAGTATCCAAAAGAAAAAAATCTACCTCGAAAGGAAAATATACGATTGAAAAAATTGACAAGGTTAGGCGAAATAAAGCGAGATTGATGAAATGTTGAAATAGAAAGATTGGGTGGGTTTTGGGGACGAAAAGAGGGGTGAAATTTGATTTTCGCTTAAAATAGGTTCTTTCCAAGAAGAAAAAATGGTATATCAACACGCGATTGTCCTCCGCGCGGCAATTTTATCGCTCGTAATTATACTCGTTCTCCTATAAAATTCCCGTTTTGCGCGAAGCTTTGCGAGCCGTGGCGCGTAGCTCCGACGGCGGACGGCACTGGGAATTTTAACGCGAAGTATTTTAACCACCAAAATTTGAAGGTACCCCCTTGCAACATCAATCATCATCGTGTAAACTGACGTTGTGGGTCGTGTGCCACCACTCTCCCGTCCTTTGAGGATCGGGAGTCTTTGCCTACAAAATGAAAGGGTTCCTATGAGAAAATTGAAGTGTCAAAGTTGCGAGCAAATTTTCGATGTCGCTGCGTTCAAGCCTAATTTGCCGTGTCCAAAGTGTTCCTCGAAGTTGACGCCATCGAATGCCGAGGACTCTGGCGTTTGTGCGGCATGTGGGAAAACTGCGGCGGAGTCGGACGTTTTTCTCTTTTGTCCTGAGTGTGGAAAAGGGTTTCACGTCGATTGTTGGAACTCAAATTTCGGCTGCTCGACATATGAGTGCAGCTATTTTGAGGTCTTGAAGCCGATGGAAATTGCGGAGCCGGTCGCGCCCGTTCGACAATCCTCGTTTCTTCAGGACGAAGCGCTTCAAAAGGCGCAGGAAAAAGCGCGGGAGGAAGAGGAATTGGAGCGCCAAAAAGAGCGTCAGAAGGAGCGTTTGGCTTATGAGGGTCCGATTCTTCAGGACCCGTTGCTCTTGCCGAAACTCAAGTCTTACGCGGTCTTTGCGTTTGGCGGAATGATGGCGGCAGCGGTGCTTTTTGCCTCCGTGCTGGTCGTGGGGTACCTCCTCTTATGGACGATCGGCGCCCTTTTGGGCATCAAAAGTCCCATCTTTTTCTCGTTCGTCCTCTTCCTACTGGTTGGGGCGGGGGCTGGCGTCTATTTTGCACATCGAAACCTCGACACGCTCCTGAGCGATTAGATCAAACTTGAGCGACTGATTAAACAAAGGAGAATTCCATGTCCACATTCAAACGTTTAGGCGCTTTGCGTTCTCGAGACGAGTTGGTTCAGTATCTCGCGCAGTGGGATTTTTCGCTCCCGATCGACGAAGAAATTCTCTCCGGGGCGCAGGGGTCGCCATTGGCGCAGCCGTGGAGCGTCGCACGTTTCACGCTTCCGAATCGGTGGGTGATTCATTCGATGGAGGGGTGGGACGCCAATCGCGATGGCAGCCCGTCCGACCTCGTTCTCAATCGGTGGAAGAAATTCGGCGCAAGCGGCGCGGCTCTCATTTGGGGGGGCGAGGCTTTTGCCGTGCAGCAGGACGGAAGAGCGAATCCGAGACAACTTTGCCACGACGACGCCCATGCCGACTCCACGTATCGCGCGCTCTTTGAGACCGTGTGCGAAGCTCATCGCGAAGCGCTCCTACGCGAGGGGAAATCGCCTGACGAAACCTTTCTCGTGGGGCTTCAACTCACGCACTCCGGCAGATTCAGCAAGGCGCCGGACGACACTTTCGCCCCACGGATCGCGTATCACCACAAGATGCTCGACGCCAGGGTGAAAATCGATCCCAAAGACGATTCCGTCGTGATGTCCGACGGGGAGATTCGCGCGCTCGTCGACAACTACGTGAAATGCGCGCGCCTCGCATACAAAGCGGGCTTCCACTTTGTCGACGTCAAGCATTGCCATGGATATTTCGTGCACGAGCTTTTGAGCGCCACTTCGCGACCCGGCAATTATGGTGGCGACTTGCAAAATCGGACGAGATTTCTCCGCGAGGTATGCGACGGCATCCGAACAGAGTGCCCCGGGATGCTCATCGGCGTGCGCCTCTCGATTTTTGACGCAATCCCCGGCGAGGCGTCCCTCTCCGAGCCTGGCGTCCTGCGGAGTTGTCTCACGAACGAGATGATCGAAATCGTGCGAATCATGGCGGAGGACATTCGAATCGACCTTCTCAACGCGACCGCCGGCTCGCCTTATTATAGCGTTTATGCGCAGCGACCTTCGTTCACGCCCGCGCTCGAAGCGGTTTTGACTCCCGAGGGCGAGCTAAAAATCCCACCGAGGATCGATCCACCGGAAGATCCCGTCTTGGGGTGCTGTCGTCAAATCGTGTCCGCGCGAGAATTGAAGCGCCATTTCCCCAACCTCCCAATGGTCGGCACGGCATACACCTATTTTCAAGAGTTTCTCCCCCAAGTCGCCCAAGGTGTCGTTCGCGAAGGGTGGATCGACGCGGTGGGAATTGGTCGAATGGTGCTTCCGTATGGCGAAATGATCGCGGACTCTCTGGCGGGGCGACCTCTCCAAAAACGCAAGATATGCCGCACCTTTAGCGATTGCACCACTGCGCCGCGAAACGGCATGGTGAGTGGGTGCTATCCGTTGGACGCAGACTACCGCATTATGTCCGAGGCGCTGCGGCTGCGCGATCTAAAGTCCCCTGCCCGACCCAAATAAAGCTCTCCGATCTGCCAGCCCCCCTGCTCGATTGCTCGACCGGACGGGCTGGCAGATGAATGCCTTTGAATCTTCGGTTTATTTGAGCGCTAGTGCAAGAGCGCGCAATCTGTCGGCAGCCTGTTCTGGAGTAATATCGCGCTGTGGCTCCCCAAGCATCTCGTATCCAACCATATGTTTTTTGACTTTTGCGCTGCGAAAGAGCGGCGGATAGAAGTGCGCGTGAAGCGTCCAATGCGCATTGTCGACGCCGTCCGCAGCATTACCCGGCGCGCCGTGCCAACCCATCGAATAGGGAAAAGAAACGTCGAAAAGGCTGTCGTAGGTACCCAAAAACTCCTTCAAAATCTGCGCAAGCGTGTCCCGCTGCGTTGTGGAGAGTTCCGAAATTCTCTGCACGTCAAACTTCGGAAGGAGAAGCGTCTCGTACGGCCAGACCGCCCAGAATGGGACGAGGACGAGCCAATCTTCATTTTGCGTGACGATCCGAGTCTCCTGGCGGCATTCTTCCTCCACATAGGTGCTCAAAAGCGTTCGTCCGTGCTTTTTGAAAAACTCTTTCTGGTTCTCGTCTTCCTTCAACGCCTCATTCGGCAAGGAGGAGGACGCCCAAATTTGCCCATGGGGATGCGGGCTGGAGCACCCCATCTCTTGCCCTTTGTTCTCGAAAATCTGAACCCAACGATACTTTTGGCTCAGTTCCTCCGTCTGACTCGCCCAGAGATCCACCACACCACGAATCTCTTCAACGCTCATTTTGGGGAGCGTCAAATCGTGTCTCGGGGAGAAACAAATGACTCGACATTCCCCTTTCACCCCCTGCACACGGAACAGACCGTCGGCAAATTCCACGGAAGTTTGCGGGGTACCGTCGTCGAAAAGCGCCGAGAAATCATTTTTGAAGACAAAAGTACTCTCATACTTCGGGTTGACTATTTCTCCCCCCGCCCGCGCATTTCCCGGGCACAAATAGCATTTCGGGTCGTACGCAGGCTTCACTTCGGAATCCTCTTTGCTCACATCTCCGTTCCAAGGGCGCTTTCCTCGATGAGGAGAGACCAAAAGCCACTCGCCACGCAGAGGATTGAACCTCCGATGTGGCACATCACAAAAGCCATCCAATCGTTCCATTTCTCCCATTTCTCGCCCTCCACCTTCCGATACAGATTCCTTCGAGAGTGTGGTTACACAAAACACCCTCACTGCGGGGGATTCTACTCCTTTTTTGGAAAAAAACAAGGGGAGCCTTCAAACGGAGTGGGAATCCATTAGGGTACAAAGGTATTTCGTTTCCCATCCATTTACCACTCCATCAATAGTTGCAAACGCTTCCTCCAAAATCGAAAATTCAAACAAACGCCCATTTCGCTCCCTTTTTTCGCATTTTCCCAGAGAAAAAACTTCACCTTTTGCAATCGAACCTATAAAGCACGCACTCTAAAGATTGTTGTCCGAGAAGCCAGATGTTTTAGTCCGCTTTCCGTACAAATGCGTTTGAGCGAGTAAAATCAAGTGCGAAACGAACATCAAAACTACCTCAAAAACAATTAAATTAACGTATATCAACTCTACTGCGGAAATTCTGCATTGAAACCCACTTTTGTAAAAAACATTCGATCGCAAAAAACACCAAAAAAACGCATTTTTTCACTAAAAAGAATCAAAAAGTGCAAAAGTGCGAAATGCGTCAGAACCCTATTTTTACGCAAAATGACATTTTTACGATTAGCGGACTAAAACATTTTGAAAAAGTCCATAATCATACAGTCCCCCAAAAATAGGCATATCGCAAAACGCCCCGAGAAAGAACCTCACATCTTTGATTTCTCTAGATGTTGCACGAAAACCAATCAGTCGCCTTATCGGAAGGGCGGGGGGTAGTTCTGAAGTGGGAAACACGTTCCCGCAGCAGAACACCCCGTCAGCCTCTGGCTGCCACCCTTCTGAAAGAGGGGAATTGAGAGGAAAGAATTTTTCAAAAATTTTTTCAAATTTCTTTCCTTTGAGCCGTGGACGAAGGACGCAGCCCGTAGTTCCAGACGGTTGAGAAAATCCCTCGACACTTCATCCAGAACGAAGCGCTATACAATACTTCTCGTTGAAATTTCCCGTTCCGTCCGCCGTTGGAGCTACGCACCACGGCTCCCAAAACGTTGCGCAAAACGGGAATTTTAAAGTACGATGAGTATAAAATCCAATACGCGTTCAGAATTTCAGGCGCCTGAACAGCGATTCTGGAATGATCCTCGTGAAAAGCAAAATCCATCGCCAAAACCATGGTGTGTAGAGGACGCAGCGATCTTTGCGGATGGCACGATCAATGTCCTTCGCCACACGCTCTGGCGACACGGCAGTCCGAGAGTTCTCCTGCGGCAGTCCGCGAATCATCTTCGTTCGCGTCAATCCGGGTTTGATCGTGAGAAGGTTGATCTTGTGGGGAAAGAGCCTCGCCCGAAGTCCCGAAAGATAGGCGTCGAGAGCCGCTTTTGAGGCACCATAAGGATAATTCGAGAAGCGCCCACGGTCTCCCGCGACGGAAGCGACGACGGCAATCCAACGTTTCGCGCCACCCACCTTTGCGCCATTTTCCCCCGCGCGCTCCATTCTCTGCGCGAAAGACTCCAAAAAGTACGCGACAGAAGTGAAATTGATGAAGAAACACGCCTCCAACTCCTGCGCCCAATGCTCTCGGCACGACGAAATCAACACCCCCTGCGCTACATAAACGGCATGAATTTCTTCCCCGAAAGTGTCGCGCGAGAAGTCCAAAACCCTCTCGACAAACGCCTCGGCGTGCGTGGGCGTCTTGATATCCTCAAAAGCATCGTACCTCAACGCAACGGCATTGGCGCGTTGCTCGACCGGCAGAGTCTCCATAAATCGGTCGCACGCCTCCATGTTTCTCACGGCAAGAAGCGTCTTCTCGCCACGCGCCAAAAAGAGCCGAACGTTTGCCTGCGCGATTTCGGAACCAGCCGCAAGAATTAGAATGGACATGAACCCGCCTCCCCAACATGAATATCGCCAATGAGTCCGTCTCTCGCGATGTAGGCGAAAACGAACGTGTCGCGCCCATCTTCAACCTGAATCGTTTTCCCGCCGGGAGTTGCGCGCGAGTTTTTCTCATGCGGAGGTCCCGAGGGGGAATTGCCACCCTCCCACGCGACGCTGACGCCAGGGACATAGCGCTGAGCGTTTGGTGGGATATAAGGTCTCGTGTTTGGCGTAAGCGAGATTTGGTGCCGTCCAGCGGGGAGTTCAAGTCGGGCGACTTGGATTTTCCCCGGGAGCGTGCTCCAACATCTGGTGTCGGCTTCCTCCGCCGCCTCCCACATGAGACCCGCAATGTCGAAGAGAAGCTCGCCCGTGAAGGAGTCCGTGTCGGTCGCTTCCTTCGCGCCATAAACGGTAGCCTTCTTCACGACGCGCCGCGCCACCGCTCGAGCGATAATCCACGGCTTATTCACTTCGAATTGCTCGACCGCCATGCGATTCACGTCGACCAACGTCTCCGTCTGCGCCCGCTTCGTGCCGTTGATGAGGACGTCTGCCGACTCGTAGGGACATGGCGTGTCCAAAACGGCAGCAATCGGAACCGACGCGAAAGTGGGCGGGACGCTGTGTTTCGAAGTTGCCGAGACGATTTGATCCGCCAAAAGGAGCGACATTTGCGTGACGGGCGCGTCCACCTCGACCTTATGCGGCCCCTCGCCAAGCAAGAGAAAAACGTGGACGACTCCGTGCCCTTTTTGAGGACGATACCCCTGCTTGGCGCGCTCGAGATACTCCTTCCCACCATAAAAATTCGGCGACCACTCGCACACCTGCGTGAAAGATCGAATCACCTCTTGCTGATTCAAAGCCGAAGCGTCGTTCAATATTCCGCGAATATAAGGTCCAAGCGAGACGAAGCGGTAGGATTCTTTCGATTTTTTGCCCGTGTCGGGGTTGATCTCGCTCTTTGAGATGATCTCCTGCTGCTTCAGGTTGATTTGGTTCGAATACGCCACAGCGTCGCTTCCGTCCATCATGAGACTCGAAATCGCGAGCATGGCACGAATCATGATTTTCTCATAATCCTCGCCTGCGTAGGAAATCGCCATGTCGTCCGAGAGCATGGAGAGAGTGGTCTCTCCCGCTTTGCGCGCCTTCTGGTTTTCCAAACGGTCGAACGAATCCCGGGTTTTTCGCAACAAACGCTCCGCCTCGCGGAAGTCTCCCGCACACATTTTGAGCGTGGCGGTCTCAAGGCAAATCAAATCGTCGCTTTTCCCATTGTTCCTTTTCTCCCGCACCTTTTGGAGCGAGGACTCCGCCTTGATCAAATCGTTTTGATAAAAGGAATAACGTACCGCTCCCATCTGCCGATAATAAGATCGACAGCCGGTCGAAATCTGGATCAAAACCAAAAGGAGCCACACAAAGGCTCGCGCACGAGTGGAAAAACGCATCATGTCGAACAACTTGGGTGGGTGAGTTATCGATTCCGCATCTTCGCTCGAAGCGAAACGTTGTACGCCTTGCTCAGGTCGCAACTCTCCTTGATGCTGGATCCGTCGTTGATGTTGACAAGCTCGAGGGTGAGACGATAATCGCGCTGCATATCACGATTATCCTTTGTCGTCCCGCTCGTGAGTTTCGCGAAAAGGAGATACTCGAAGGGCTGCCCCTCGCGCTCAAGTGCCGCCTGAAGCAAACGTTGTTTCTCCGGCTCGAACAAGTCGTCCAAACGAAAACGCTCCTTGCGCAACGCAGGCTCGACGTATCGACGACTGATGGACGTATATTGCCCAGAGGAGCTTATGGACGAATCGATCATCTCGTACAATTGCTCTTTATAATCCGCCAACTCCTCGGCAGAATGATTCTCGACGCCGACAAAGCAAATAGTCTTCGGACCCGGAGCGGCACTAAAGCCCCCCCTCATCGCTTCGGCGGAGAGAAGCCGACCGACCGCCTCTTGCACGAGAGGATCGAACACTTCCTGCCCCGCCTTATGACTCCCAGAGAGTTCCTTCGCGCCGGGGCGCAAAACCGTGCCAGTCTGACTCTTGCATCCGACCAAAATGAGCGCAGCAACAATAAGCGCCGTGAAAAATAATCGAGGTATCGTGCGTAACATTTTTACTCTTGAAAAAATTGGACTTCAATACTCGTCGTCTAAAATTCCCGTTTCACGCGAGGTTTTGCGAGCCGTGGTGCGTAAATCGTTGCGCAAAACGGAAATTTTAAAGGAGAACGAGTATAAAAATATATCTTTGCGAGTAGGATAACATTTTGTCACCAAAAAAGCAAGAGCAATTTTGAAAAAAAGTCCGGGAAAAGAGAACTATTTGCGAGGGAAGTTGCGCTCCTATTTTCCCACGCAAAATCGACTAAAAATCGAGTCCAGCAGATCCTCCGTATAAACGGCACCAACGACCACACCCAGCTGATCGAGCGCGTCGCGCACCTCGGAAGCAATCAACTCGTGGAACTCCGTATTGCACAAAAGTCGGGCGCGAAGAAGCGCTTTGACTCCAAGTCGCAAGGACTCACGACAGCGCAATTGCGTTGCCGACACGACGTCCGACTCCCCGCCCGTGCGCTCCAAAAGGAGGGATTCGAGCCGTTCTTTGAGCGTGTCGAGACCCTCGCCCGATTGCGCGCTCGTGATGATGATTTTGGAATTGGTGGCGATTTTTCCCCCCATCGGCGCGCATTTGTCCGCTCTCGTGAGAACGATCAGAGCGTTTGATTCGTTTTCGATCTCATGAAGCCGCGCACTTTGAGAGACCTTTGAGAACGATTCCGCGTCGAAACAATAGAGCCGAACGTCCGCCACGCTCTTTTGCTCCCGCGCGAAATTTTGCGACTCGCGATGGATAAAATCCGTTTCTAACTCGAAAGAATCCCCCGCCGTGTCGATCAATCGGCACTCCATCCCGGAGAGTTGAAGCGTGGAGGAGAGATAGTCGCGCGTGGTGCCTGGGGCGTCGTGCACGATTGCCGCTCCGCGACCGAGAAGCGCGTTGAACAAGCTGCTTTTCCCAATGTTCGGCAAGCCATAAAGCACGGCAGTCAGCAAGTCGGACGAGAGACTTCGCGCCTTCATTTTGTCCAACAGCGCCTCCATCTGCTCGGTCGCTCTTTCTATAATCTCGACCATCTCCTCGGAGGAAATGAACTCGATATCCTCATCGGAAAAATCCAATCCCGCCTCGATATGCCCCATCAAGTCGAAAAGATCGTTCCTCAATTGATGAAGCGGGCGCGCCAAACCACCCGCAAGCTGGCGGAGTGCCGTGTCGAGTTTTTGAGGATCGGTCGCATCAATCGCCCCCAAAACACCCTCCGCCTGCGTGAGATCAAGTCTGCCAGAGAGAAACGCGCGCAGGGTATATTCCCCAGGCTGCGCAAGACGCACGTTGGATTCCGCGCAAAATTTGGATATCGCTTGATCCAAAAAAGGAATCGCGCCAAACGCATGAATCTCGGCAGATTCTTGCCCCGTGTAGCCATGCCCCTCGCGCCAGCAACTCACCCAGACGGGGAGCGAAACGCGCGACGAAATCGCCAACTCACCCCGATATCGAAACGAAGCGCCCGACGCACAAGGCACAGGGAGACCCATTGTCTCCAACGCCGAAAAAGTGTCGGGACCACTCAAACGCACCACGCCACGTACGCCGCCCGATCGACGCGCGGAAGATAGCGCAATAATCGTCTCTTCTAATGGGTACATATGCTCATCCTCTACTCATCCTCATTTATCTTTCTCCTTTAAAATTCCCGTTTTGCGCGACGCTTTGCGAGCCGTGGTGCGTAGCTCCAACGGCAGACGGAATGGGAAATTTCAACCCGAAGTATTATATACTCGTTCTCCTTTAAAATTCCGTTTTGCGCAATGTTTTGCGAGCCGTGGTGCGTAGCTCCGACGGCGGACGGAACCGGAAATTTCAACCCGAAGTATTATAAATCACTCTGAGAGCCACTTTTGCACGAGACGCTCCCTCTGCCGCTCGACCTCTTTCGCGTCTCGCGTGAAAGAGGTGGGCGTAGAAAACACAGGGGGGCAAAGTTGGCGCGCTTTGTCCATATCGCCCATTTTTTCACCAAGCTCGTGCAAATATTCGTAATCCTCCAGCCCGTCGCGAAGATTGGCGAGTCGGAGACTCCCGATCGGCTTGCGATCAACATGTGGATAAAGAAGCCTTCCGTCGCCATAGATTTGCCTCCCGCCGGACCTCCAATCGGTCGTCCAACGGTGGAAGAGTCCGTCGTTTGGATCGATAGGAATATTGTCGCCTGCACTCCAAATATTCACGCCCCAATAAAGAAGCCCATCATACTTTTGCTCGAACGCCTGCCACCCCAAAATGCGCGATTCGATAAGCGGAAATCGAAACATGATGTTGGCGTATGGATAATCTGGACCACAACATACATACGACCAAACTTGTCGCCCCGCCTCGCGGCACTTCTCGGCATCCTCGAGAGTGTATTTCGACGTGAGAGGACACATCCAATCGACGTTGAGTTTCTCAAGCAGTTGCGGATTCTGCGGAAGATAAGCCGTAGTGAAAGTCGGAATCTCGGGGAAATTCTCTTTGACCATGCCAAAAAACTGCGTCATAATCTCGTGAAACTCGGCACCTCGCTCGTCAAACGTGTATATATACGACTGCTCGATCAGCCCTCGGCGACGCAATTCCTCAACATATGGTCGAAGTTTGGTGAGAAATTCCACCCTTTGTTTCTCGGTGTAGAATTCTTCCGGAGAAAAACAGCGCCATGCGTGCGACCCTCGCGGCTCGACGAGATTCAAAATATTGAACTTCCCCAACCCTCGCCCACGATACGCCTCAAGATCGTCCAAAGAGGGGAACTCGGTGCGCGAAATATCCCCCTCGGGCGCAAGGCGGTGTTTGATGAGGAACTCCCCAAAATCTCGACGCAATTCGGGCGTCAGCTCGCCATAAACGCGCTCGAGAAAGCCGTCCATGAGCGCGAATGCGTTGGGCAGCGTCGCCTCGGTGGGCAAAACGAGAGGATACACCTCCGCCACAAGCTCGACGACCGTCGGCGGCGCGTTCTCGGGACGAATCGAAATCGTGCCTCGATAAACTCCCGGCGCGGCATCCGTCGGAGCGTACAACGTCACCCAAAACGCGACGGTTCGATTTTTGACGAATTTTCCCTCATTGAGCGGAAGAAGCAACTCGGGCCAATATCCCGGCGTCGCGCGGGCGTCCGCCTCGTGGGGCGTGAGACGATCCGCGAGAATATACCCCACCTGCTGCCACTCGAGACACTCTTTCGTTATCGTTTTGGACTCGTCAGAAATAAGCCTCAAGTCGGATATTTCAACCTGCACGCGCTCCGAATCCTGGGGAGAGAGCACGGCAATTTGGAAGCTCTCGTACTCGTTTCTCGCAAGCGCGATTTTGTGCGTGAGGGACGGTGCGTCAGGTACCACGTCGTCCGTCGGCGGGAGCGTGTGGAGAAAGACGCGATTCATCGAACTCTCTGTCCAAACGGCGTACCCGCAGTTCCCCGATTTCGAACGGAGCGAAGCGCTTCGAACGAGCGTTTGTGTCGTATTTCCGCGCTTTAACTCGAAAACGATTTCACACGGAGCGTTCGTTAGCTCCTCGATCAACTCGCGCTCCTCGGCACGATAGAACGCCGAAAAAGACGTCTCAGCCGCCATGGAAGCGTCGAAAATCGATATTTTTTGATTTTTCGTACGGAGAGAAATTTTCAACTCGGTGGGATTTTTCGAGATGTATTTTGGGTTCCAACTCAAGCCGCCAGAGATTGCGAGCGTTCCGTCGCCAAAAATGCCGCCCGCAACGTCGAGAAATTTGTATTCAAGCGGCAATTCCTCCACGAAAATGTCGTCGAAAAGGACTTCCCCCTTCATGAGGCGAAAGAGGAGAAAAACCTCCAGCCTTTTGATCGGTTTCTCTGGGAAAATCACACCTTCCGCGCTCTGCCACCCTTTTTTGTCGGGGGAAAACGTCGCCAGCTGCGCCCAAAGATGAGTGCCGTCTTCGTAAAAAACGTCGATATAAATGTCGAAATTTTCCCGAGGCAAACCACTTTTTTGAATCTCACCCACAATTTTGCTCTTGCCGCCGAAGCGGATTGGTTTAAAGATCGGGGTCTCGAATTCGATTTTTTGCACCGCGCCGTGGGTGCCAAAGTCCGGAGCGCACACACGCAAAACGAGCGAGGAGTTGTCGTCGCGCTGCGTCTGGGCGGCTCCCAAAAGAGACCAACCCTCAGTCGGATTGTCACGATTTTCGAAATTGCCGTTGATGAAATTTATCTCATTCGCAACGACGGTTGCAACGGAAGAAATTGTGCAGAGTCCAACAACCAATAAAACAGCAAGGTTCGATATTCCAGTTTTCATGGTTTCGCTCTCAAATGCGGAGGAAATCCGGTATCGCTTTCAAAAACTCGACCGAATCCCACCAAATTAATGCGTGTAGGAAGACAAACGACAGAACACCCACAAGGAGAAAGACGATTCCGCAGGTGTTTTTGGGGGCGAGAGGCGGGGTTTGCGAGAACCGTTCCGACAATTTTTGCTTCAAAAATCGCCAACCCTCTGCACTCTGCTTCGCGCCGTTGGCAAGGAGCGACGCGTTGCGCAAAGGAGCGTTCTCCTCAAGATAAAGCTGCACGCCGAGCGACGGAATGGCGAGCGAATCCCCCGCCCAACGAGAACTCGCGTCCGTCTCCAACGCAATATCAGAGACCGCCATGCGCAAGTCGGCAAGCGAAATATTGTACACATTCATCCCCGGTCGTTGAAGCTGCGAGATCAAAAACGCAGCCAAGCCATAAATCGCGAGGAGAAAACACCAAACGAAAGGTCCATAATTCCACGCCGCATTGAGTGGAAAGAGCAATTCCATCGGACCAACGGCGGCAAGACCCACCAGCGCCGTGAGCAATGCGCCCAAATCGCGCTGCGTCGTGACTAAAAACGGACGGCGCGACATATTGATCATGCCGATGAGGATAAAATAAACCGACAAAGGCGCAAGCGCAACGTAGAGCGAAAATGAATCAATCATGGCAATCGTACAAATTAAAGAGAAAACGACAGCCGCGCGAGACTTCATGAAACTCTCGCGCATCTGCCGCTTCTTGAAAAAACTACGCAGAAACCAATTCGGCTTCATGCTCCTCGTTTTTGGTTCCCGTGAAAACGAACTCTTTCTTGCCGTCGATTTCCTCGACAGAAATTTCAATGACGTTCTTGCCACGGAATTTTCCACGCAACAAATCCTCGGACAAAGGATTCTCGATGTTGCTCTCCAACGCACGACGCAGAGGACGCGCGCCGAAATCCGCATCGCTCCCACGCTTGATGAGAAGCTCTTTCGCCTCGGGCGTCATGATAAGGTCGTATCCATGGTCCTTGAGACGCTTATGAATTTTCCCAACTTCCAAGTCGACAATATGGACAAAATCACTGTCCGTAAGATGTCGGAAGACGATGAGATCATCAACGCGCCCGAGAAATTCCGGACGGAAAAACTTCTCGACCTGCTCTTTCACACGGTCCTTCATGCTCTCGTACGACGCATCGCCGGTGGGGGCTTGGAAGCCGAAAGCAGATTCGTTTTTGATCGCCTCTGCGCCCGCGTTTGTGGTCATGATAAGGATCGTGTTGCGGAAATCGACGTTTCTGCCGAAGCTGTCCGTAAGACGCCCTTCCTCCATCACCTGAAGGAGCATATTGAATACGTCGGAGTGGGCTTTTTCAATTTCGTCCAACAAAACGACGGAATAAGGTCGGCGGCGGATTTTCTCCGTCAGCTGCCCCCCCTCTTCGTACCCAACGTATCCGGGAGGCGCTCCAACGAGACGACTTACGCTGTGTTTCTCCATGTACTCACTCATGTCGATCTGAACCAGCGCGTCTTCGTCACCGAACATAAACTCCGTGAGGGTCTTCGCAAGAAGCGTTTTTCCCACGCCCGTCGGTCCCGCAAAAATGAAGCAGCCGACCGGTCGTTTGGGGTCTTTCAACCCAGCTCGACTGCGCCGAACCGCCTCGGAAATCTTTCGAATCGCCTCATCCTGGCTGACGACGCGCTTATGAAGCTCGGTCTCCATCTCCATGAGCCGCGCGGAATCCTCGGTCGAAACTCTCGTGAGCGGAATCCCCGTCATTTTCGAGACGACCTCGGCAATCACTTCCTCATCGACGCTCCCTTTCGCCTCCTGAGTGCGCGTCTTCCACTCCTCCGTCAGATCGATTTTCTTCTGAACCAGCTTGTCGATCTGGTCGCGAAGCGTGGCGGCGGACTCGAAATTTTGCGACGCAACGGCACCATCTTTCACTTGAGTCAAACGCTCAAGTTCCGCATCGATATCCTTGAGATTTGGCGGTCTCGTCATGCTCTTGAGTCGAATGCGCGACCCCGCCTCGTCAATGACGTCGATTGCCTTGTCGGGCAGGCAGCGCCCCGTGATATATCGATCCGACATTTCAACCGCCGCGATAAGCGCCTCGTCGGAATACTCTACATGATGGTGTTTTTCATAACGATCACGCAACCCCTTGAGGATGAGAATCGCCTCTTCCTTGCTCGGCGGCTCGACGATAATCTGTTGAAAACGTCGCTCGAGGGCGTTGTCTTTTTCGATATACTTTCGATATTCGTCCAAAGTCGTCGCGCCAATGCATTGAATTTCGCCACGCGACAATGCGGGCTTCAGGACATTCGCTGCGTCGATGGCACCTTCTGCTCCGCCAGCGCCGACGAGGGTGTGGAACTCGTCAATAAAAAGGATCACGTTTTGGGCACGTTTCACTTCGTTCATGACGGCTTTGATTCGTTCCTCAAACTGACCGCGGTATTTGGTGCCCGCAACCATCATTGCGAGATCGAGAACAACAATCCGCTTGTCGAGGAGGATTTCTGGGACGGAACCCTCGACGACCTTCTGCGCGAAGCCTTCGACAATAGCGGTTTTTCCCACGCCCGCCTCGCCAAGGAGAACAGGATTGTTCTTCGTGCGCCTTCCGAGTATCTGCATGGTGCGTTCGATTTCCTTGTCGCGACCAATGACGGGATCCAATTTCCCCGCGCGGCACAACTCCGTGAGATCACGTCCGAAGCTGTCCAAAGCGGGCGTTTTCGACTTGGCGTTCGTCCGAGGAGCATCCCCTTCTTGAGCGCCCATTGCTGCGTGAATCGTTGAGTCGGAATCGCCTTCTTCTTTGCCATTGCCGATGAGACCCAAGACTTCGTCGCGCACTTTGCTCAAACTCAGTCCCAAATTGACGAGCGCCTGAGCGGCAACGCCGTCCTGCTCGCGAATCAACCCGAGGAGGATGTGTTCCGTTCCGACGTAAGTGTGACCGAGATTTCGCGCCTCGTCCATGGCGTACTCGATCGCCTTTTTCGCGCGTGGGGTTTGGGGGAGTTTCCCCATTGCGAACATGTCTGTCCCGGGCGTGACAAGCTTCTCGACCTCACGACGGATTTTCGTCAAATCGACGCCCAAGTTGCGTAACACGTTGGAAGCAACCCCGCTTCCCTCTTTGACAAGCCCGAGCAGGATATGCTCTGTTCCAATATATTCGTGATTGAGTCGCTGTGCCTCCTGATTTGCCAATTGCAAAACTTTCCGCGCGCGATCCGTGAATCGTTCATACATAATTTATTTCTCCAAAACATTCAACGACAACAAGTGGACTCCTCCTGCCAGGTTCCCTGCTTCGGTCTGGCGATTAAGCCAACCTACCACTTTATATTATATCCAACTTGTAGAAATTGGGAAGGGGCGGCGGCACAATCAAGAGGAAAATATTTGCTCAATCTCCACCTTTTTCGCCGGTTGTTGGGCTTATACCCAATCCGGTCTATAGGAAGGCAGATTTTTCGCGCCAATTTCGTGTCCATGGGCAACGACCTCCTCTCCTTTGCGACACAAAAACTCACGAAAATTCCATTTTCTACAACCTTTACACGATACTTTCCGACGTTTTTTATACCTTCAAACCTCGTGAAAAATCAAATTCCTGTGAGCGCCTGCATAAGTACGCCGAGTGCCGTGCGACCCGCGCGGTCGGGATCGTCCAAATACGGATAGAGTTCCACCGTGATCCAGCCCGAGTAGCCCGTGGTGCGGATTGCACTCAAAACTTTGTCGAAAGGAATCACCCCCTCGCCCGGCACCAAATGATGATGCTCGCGCGTGGACGCGATATCCTCGATATGATAATGACGCGTGTGCGACGCCAGGCGTGGAATCCATTCGACCGGATCGTCTCCCACACAAAATGCGTGACCAATATCAAAATTCAGCCCCACACGCGGGGAGTCGATTTTGTCCATGAACTCCAAATACTGCTCAAATTTTTCAATCAACAAGAGCGGCTCCGGCTCAATCAGCAGATCGACGCCCGTTTGCTCCGCCCGTTCGACGCAAGGCATGAACTCCTCATAAAAAAGCGCGGCACCCGCACTCCAACTCATGCCGTCCGGGAGCGGTCCGCCTGGCTCGGTTTGAATACTCGGCGCGCCAAGCTCTGCGGCAAGATCCAACACTCGAAGCGTGTGTTCTCGACGAATCGCACGATACGGCGCGTATGGCTCAATCCACGACGGATGCCAAAACGCCTGACGGGGGTCCGCCACTGCATTCATCATGAACGCGTTGATGTTCGAAACTTGAAGGTGGTTGGTCTCAAGTGCCTGTCGGATGAGGCTCTTCTGCTCGGGCAAAAGTCCCGCTGGCCAGGCGTGAGGCGCGTCCGCGAGAAGCTCGACCCCCTCGTACCCCAAACTCGAAACGCGCGAAAGCGTCTCCTCAATCGTGAATTTCCGATATGCGTTTGTGCTATATGCAAATTTCATTGTGTTGGACTCCATGCTTATCCCTATATCATTTTATTGTTTGAATTTTCGGTTCGGTCCAGCCAAATGCGGAAGGATAGTGCCGAATGTCCGGTTTTTTCCCTTCTTCCCAAACAATAGCAACCACATCAAAGCGCACGGGACGGGACAAAGGAACGTTATTTTCACGGAGCCACGTCCGAGCCGCTCGACAGACACGAAGTCGCTTGAGTCTCGTGACGGACGAAAAGGGACTCCACCAAAGGGAACGCTCTGTCCGAGTTCGCACCTCGACAAAGACGATCGTTTCCTTGTTGCCTGGCGCCACCATGATGAGGTCAATTTCGCCCCCAACGCGCGCACTTTTCGCGGATTCACGCACGATGGCGTTGGCGGCAACGAACGTCATTTTTTCGTGCGTTTCGAGAAACCAACGCGCAATCCCCTCCCCACGGTGACCCAAATTTTCACGCGAAGCAATAAGTTCCGCAGGAATCTCTGGCGGTTTTCCCTCGGCAGACGCGGACGCGAAGAGATTCTTCATCAGTTTGACAAAAAATTTCCAACCCACGTACGCCTCCAGAATTGCACGACTACGGCACAAAAATCGTCAGTCGTCGCTCCAAAATTTTGACGTCCACGGGGAGCATGCCTGCCGGGTCGCCATCGAGCTGGTAGGGAATTTGCGCGTCGGGATTGCTCTCGGCAGCGGAGAAACGAAACACCTTGCCCGGCTCCATCGTGCAGCGACTCGAAAAGCGATGCAAACCGCCCAACTGCCCGAAAAGCGCCAACTTAAGCCCTTGATACAACGACCCACCGCGCCAAAGCGTCAAATCCAGCAATCCGTCGTCAAAGAGCGCGCGCGGCGCAAGCGGAACTCCCCAACCATATCGAGGAAGGTTGGCCAAAAACGCCCACTCCGTCTCGTACGCTTGCGACTCTGCCCCCGACTCCGAGTCGAGAATCTCCGTGCGAATTTTCGGGTAGGGATACGACGCGATCGACTTCAAAATCGGCTTGATGTATGAAAAATAATTGATATGCGCGCCTTTGGGATTTCTCATCCGTGCGTCGTGCACCTGCGCCACCACCTCGGCATCGAAACCACACCCAATCATGGCGAGAAAAATACGCCCGTTGGCTTGCGCGGCATCCATCTGCGCGACGCGACCTGCGGCGATCATTCGTGCGAATTTCTCGGGACGAAAACTATATTTCAGGTGTTTCGCGAGAATATTCGCGGTGCCGCTCGGAAGGAGCGCAATTGGGACCCCCGGCACGGTGCGGTTGGTGAGTTCCGCTGCGGTGCCGTCCCCTCCGATTCCAATGAGGGCACGCAATTTGTCCTCCGCGTGCAGAGCGTTTGCCTTCTCGGCGACGATTTGGAGATCCGTCTGGACATCGACGTCGAAGCCGAGCGCACGCAGCGCCGACGCGAGTCGTTCTGTTCGTT
Organism: Planctomycetia bacterium; assembly: GCA_030527105.1. Lineage (GTDB taxonomy): Bacteria > Planctomycetota > Planctomycetia > Pirellulales > Thermoguttaceae > RGIG3701. The sequence continues at coordinate 54,342 of JAUNBK010000009.1, read as the reverse complement.
TTTTGGAGGAACGCCGTCCTGCTTTTGGATTGACGCTCAAAATAATATTTCGTCGGTGGTCGGCAATCGTTTGAGTCCCGGCGATTTTCATAGTCATACTCAAATGGGGCTGTTGGGAAGTGGAAAGGAAGCGCTATGAACGCCCTGCCACTCAAAGATGGAACAGCGTTCAAAAAAGAGTGCATCGAAAGGAACGATGCGTCCAAAAACACGATAGGAGTGTTCAGTTCAAAATTTGTAAAAAAACCTTCAACCGCACCAAGTTGGCAAGAGTATTGGAGAGCCCGTAGATTTAAGGCGGATACTCGAGCTTCAATATCCTGTTGATGCGCGTTCCTCGTGTGAGGATACACGCCTATACATTCTTCGAAGTCTTGATTATACGAGTCCCTTACGAGCTCATTATCGGCTCACCAATATGTGTTTCCCACCGGTCTGGTCGTTGAAGGTTTTGAAGGTGTGAAGGAAACCCCTCACCTTCTGACCTAAGTATAACACCTCAGGGCAAGTTTTGCAATAGAGGGGGGGACGAATTTTTTCATTTTTTTAAAAATTTTTTGCTCTATGCCAGCTCTTCTCGGACGGAACCGGAAATTTCGACGCAGTGCGTTATGTGCTCATCGTGCTTTAGGATTCCCGTTTTGCGCGACGCTTTGCGAGTCGTGGTGCGTAGCTCCAACGGCGGACGGAACCGGAAATTTCGACGCAGTGCGTTATAAAGTCTTCGCTATCCGAAAAAAATTTAAAAATACTCGTAAAAAACACATTTTTTTTCTTGTATTTTGGAAAGTTCCGTGTATAATGGGCGGGTGTGGGCGTGGCAAGACGGTTCCAGTGCGAAGGTGCCCGACCGTTTGTCCCATTGATACACAATTTTTGAGTTCATTTCGATATAAGGGTTTTTACGATGAAAAAATGGCTGTGCGTTGGAATTTTTGGGTTATCCATTCTCTCCACGAGTCTTCTCGCTCCTGCCCGGGCGGCAGAGTACATCACCAATGGTGGTTTTGAGGAGACGGATTGGTCCCTCAATGGTGGAACCCCCACCTCTCACCACTACGTCTACAAGAACGGAACCATATCTGGAGAGGTAGACGGTTGGACTTACACTCCGAACACCACGACGACGGACTACGGCTTCGGAACGGACGTCGCGACGACGACCAGCCTTGTTCCTTTCGTGGCGGAGGGGGATTACGCTCTTTTTATGCAGCGCGAGGGGCAAGTCGCGCAATCGATCAATTTGACTTCTGGCAACTACTACACCCTCACGTTCAAATACAACGCGAGAAACTACCAAACCACGCTGAATACCAAAGTCGGCAGCATGGCTGTTTTCAATAAGCAGTATAACAGGACGGATGGTGGCTACCAAACGTATACCGTTACTTTTCGGGCGGATTCTGGCAGTACCGCGCTAACGTTTGCCAACACGCAGTCAAGCGCGACCGACAACACAGTGCTGCTCGACGCCGTGTCGCTTCAGGACGCGTCGGTCGACAATCCGTGGACGGTTCCAGACTCCACGTCGCTCTGGGTAAGCGACGCAACCTCGAACGTGAATGCCGACAAAACGTATACGCACACGCTGAATTTTGGCAATGCGGCATCCTCGACGACCACGCTCAACAACGTCTCTTTCGCGGGCGTTACCTCGGCTTCCTCTTCTACGGATTTGTATTCGGTCTCTGCGGTCAGTACATACGGGACAGACTCGAATCTGCGTTCATCGTTTGGCGACAGCAATCCGGGGAGCCAAGCGATGGCAACTTTCATCTACAACGCGAGCAACATTACGCTCAAGGATCTGCTCCCTGGGCAAGAATACACCACCACGTTCTACCTTGCGAAGTTCGGCGATAGCCTTCGCCCCGGAACGATCACTGCACCAGACGGCACCACCATTGCGTTCGACGCGTCGAATTTCACCACGGACGGCACCACACCTGTCGGAGGCTTGGTCACGTGGACGGGCGTCGCGAGCGCAGATGGAACTCTTTCATTCAACATTGCGAACACTGCGGCGGACACGCTCCATATTTATGGGATATCGAATGAGATCGTGGCGGGACAGACTGCCGACAAAAGTCGCACGTCGCTGCTCTTGGCGACCGGGTTCGGCGGAACAAACGGAACGGGCAACAATGGCAAGTACATGATAGACACCACTGCGGACATTTGCAACTTCCTTACTCCTGAGGGCGAAAGCAACAAATGGGGAATGCGCGGTGTGTTTCATGAAGGAGGTACGGGCTACTACAACGTTATAGAGAACGGCGCGCTCCGCACCAAAGCAAACAGCGGAAGCACGATGGCAATTGACAAGTCCGTCCTCGCGGGTGAGTGGATCGAAATGTCGATGGACTTCAAAATGAACACGATTGAGACCGATAATAATAGCGCGAACGCGCGCGGCATCGGTCTCGGGTTCTACAGCGAGGATGTTGGTGGTTTGACCCAAGAGGTTGGGATCGGATTCAATGGTGTTATCGTTGATCCCAGTGGTCGTCTCTACTTCTACGACAACTTGGACGGGACGTACTCGGTGTCCGACCTCATTGCGTATGAGGGTGGGGAATTCAACAAGGATGATTGGTACACCCTGTCGCTCCTGCTCGCGTTCGACGAAGATGGCGAGAGCGCCACGCTTGTCGACGTGAGTCTCTCCGGATCTTCCGCCGATTATTCCTCGCTGGCTGGCAGTTTGTTCGATACCACCGACCTTCTGGGTCTTTTGAGTTCCTCCGCGTACAGTTGGAATTATTATGGACTTATCGACAATCTTGAGGTGAAATACTACACGCCGGAACCTGCCTCGTGGGCGTTGTTGCTTCTCGCGCTGGCTGGCGGTGTCTACATGCGACGGGGAGTCTCCCGCAAACGAACGCTTGCCCGCTGACGTGCGAGCCTCCTCGACTCGAGAAAAAACGGGCGATTTATGGTGGAATATCCATTAGACCATAAGTCGTGCCGTTCTTTTTTTGCATTTTTTTGACACCCCCTGGAGGATTAAGAGAAAAGGAGAACAATATGTTCAGAGCGCTGATTATTCTCGCCGCTTTAATGCCGGCGCTTTCATACGGCGCCCAGATTCCGATTCCGCGTCGCACGGCACCCGAGCAGCCGCCGAAGATCGAGGGATACCTCCGCGTCGCGCAAATCGACGCTACGCACATTTGTCTCACGGGCTACTACCAGGACTTCCTCATTGAGCGATTCAAAGAAGAATGCGGTCCTTTCCTTCGTATGTTGGAGGAGCCGGAGTATGCCCCGAAAGATTGGTCGCGACGATTTCATTATAATTTTGCCGCGTTGGAGGTGATTGCTGCGTATCGTCCGATTATTTCGAAGGCGTATCAGGAGAAAAAGAGGTTCAAGATTCTCGACTCAAAAGGGCGTGAGGTACCCATTTTGCGGCACGATTATTGGGTCAATCCGATTTCGGCGGGGCGCTTCCCCGACATGGCGACGGGGCGGGAGACGCTCACGAGATCGGCGGAGATTTCTCATCATGCTTATCTCGTCCTCGCACAACCGCTCAATGATGGCGAAAAATACACGCTCACGAACCCTTTGGGGGAGAATGTCGTTTTCTCGTATAGCGAGTCGCAGCGCTCCGAAGCAATCAAGGTGAATCAGGAGGGATACTCACCAATGGCGGGGCGAAAATATGCCTATTTGGGTGCGTGGCTCGGTCCAAATCTCCAAAAAAGGGACTACTCGCAATGGGTGGGGAAGCCCTTTTTCATCGTTGACCAAAAAGAGAGAAAAGTCTATCGGGGTGAAATCGTCGCGCGAAATCTCTCCGAGGAGATCGATAAATTCTCTGGCGAGTTCGTTTGCGACCTCGATTTTTCCGACTTCAACACAGAAGGCACCTACCAAATTTACGTCCCCGGCGTCGGGCGGTCGTGGCGCTTTCAAATCCACAACGACGCAATCGGCAAGTCGTTCTACGTCCGAGCGCGCGGCATGTACCACAAACGCTGCGGCACGCTCCAACAAAAACCCTACACCGCGTGGGAGTCTTACGTCCCAGACGAGATGAAAAAAGAGAATCCTACGCGTGGGTGCCACATGACGACGTGGCAAGGCTGCTTCCCACCCAACACACGCCACTACGGAACGAACGACGCGGGCGGGGGCTTTTTCGACAAGGATGGAAAAAAGTACAAAACCGACCAATTCACGATCATTCGTGAGTATTGCAAGACCGAAACGAAGCTCCCCAACGTTCATGGTGGGTGGCACGATGCGGCAGACTACGACCGACGACCGTTCCACTTGGAGTGTGTCGGCGATTTGGTGGCGGCCTACCTCCTTTGCCCGGAAAATTTCTCCGACAACCAACTGAATCTCCCCGAAAGTGGGAACGGAGTGCCAGACATTCTTGACGAAGCCGTCTGGGGCACAGACGTTTGGCGGAAAGCGCAAAACGAAAAAGGGGGCGTCGGCTGTTGGATCGAAGCGTCGAGCCATCCGGGGAACTACATCCCTGCCACCGACGAGCAGCCGTATTTTCTCGCCCTGCCGACGATGGAAGGTACCGCGCAATATTCCGCCTATGCCGCCTCGCTGGCGTGGGCGCTCAAAAAAGCTGGCGACGAAAAACGCGCTAATCTCTTCCTACAGTCCGCCATCAAGGCGTATCAATACGCAACGGACAAAAACAATCGTGTCGAGTACGAATACAAAAACTACCCCTATCGAGAGGGTGGCAAAGTCACACCGATCGATTTGACGTATCGCGAGTCGGACGTCCTGCGCGGCGCGGAACTCGCAAAAACGGCGTTCAATCTCTACTTGCTCACGAAAGATAAGAAGTATTTGGAGGATTTCGAACAATTTCGTCCTCTCGGTTTCGACAAACTCGTCGCCGACCTTTTGTGGCGCGGGTCGCCCTTCTATTTCGCCGAATTTATCGTCGAAGCGAAGAATCTTCCCGAATTTGCGGAGGTCTACAAGAATATTTGCGACGCTATGATTCGCCTTGCCGACACGCGACTTCTCGAGTTGGACAACAACTACCAATATCGTATGCCGTGGTACGCACACAATCACGCTTATGTGTCGCACACGTCGTGGGGGAATTTTCACCCGCTCAATCGTGGTCGATGCTTCATTCTTGCGTGGAAGATTAGCGGCGACACGAAATATCGCGACGCAGCGTTCCTTTGCCACGACTGGCAGATGGGCGCCAATCCCACCGGGTCGAGCATGACGTCGCGATTGGGACAAACCTATCCCGCGCGCTTCCTCGACCTGCCGTCGTACGAAGATCGGATCGTCGAATTCGTCCCCGGAATCACACCGTATCGAAATACGTACGGGCTTGCGCGCCCTGCTGTCGAGTTGGCGTGGGGGCTCTTTTGCACGGAGCGCGTCGATCATAAATTCGAGGGTCTCAACATTCCGTTGCTTCCGAAAGCGCAGTTTCCACACGACAAAATCGACGACATCGGGGCGTACTCCGAAGCAGTGCGAAACGGCTTGCCCATTTGGCGTCGATTCGCGAATCTCGAGGGACTGGCGGTGGGAGCGAGCGAGTATACGGTTTCGGAGACGCTTTCGCCCGAAGCTGCCGTAGTCGGCTGCCTTCTCACGCCCGGTTGGAAGCCGTCTCGTGAGCTTCGAGAGATGCGCCCCGTGAAAAACCTCAAGGAGATTCCTGGTTTTATCGCACTGCCTTAAAAATATACTCGTTCTCCTTTAAAATTCCGTTTTTCGCAACGTTTTGCGAGCCGTGGTGCGTAGCTCCGACGGCGGACGGAACGGGAAATTTCAACGCGAAGTATTATAGTATCTTCTCACACGTCGCGAAATTCCCGACGAGTGGGGTGCAAGGGTGCCTGCGAAAGTTTTTTGAAGGAGAGTTTGAGAGGAAACACGAATGTGTTTTAAAAATGGCACAACAGTAGTTCCAGATGAAGCGTCAAACGATTCTTCCACCGTCCGGAACTACGGGCAGCAGCTTGATGGCAAGGGAGACCAGAAGCGTTAGCGACTGCCTCCCGACGATGTTGCAACCGGCGGAAGCCGTCGTCGTTCCCGGTCGTACTGGGCGGGCTACGCCCTTCGTTCTCGGCTCCGTAGAATCTCGAACGCAAACTTTTTTGATCGCCCCCGGGGTGCGAAGTCGGTTCCCCTCCCTCCTTTACAACTCGCGATTTCCAGGGTATAATTGCGCTGTTGTTTTGTCGCTCAATGAGAGGAATGCGAATATGCTTGCAAAAAGAATCATACCGTGTCTCGATGTTTTTCGCGGACGCGTTGTTAAAGGCACCAACTTTCTCAACCTGCGTGACGCAGGCGATCCGGTAGAAATCGCTCGTCGATACGAACAAGAAGGCGCGGACGAACTCGTCTTTCTCGATATCACGGCAAGCTACGAAGAACGCGCGATCATGCTCGATGTCGTGCGACGGACTGCCGAGGTCTGCTTCATGCCCGTCATGGTTGGCGGGGGGATTCGGACGATTGATGATATTCGCGCGCTCCTCAATGCCGGGAGTGACAAGGTCTCCATCAATTCCACTGCGTGTAAGAATCCAGACCTCATTTTCGAGGCGGCGCGGCGCTTCGGCAGCCAGTGTATCACGGTGAATATTGATCCCAAACGTATCGTCCGAGATGGGCGCGAGTTTTGGGAGGTCTTCATCAATGGAGGGCGCGTCGGAACGGGGCTTCAAGCGGTCGAATGGGCGAAGCGGGTGGAGTCCCTCGGCGCTGGTGAAATCGTTCTTACTTCTATGGACGCGGACGGAACGAAAAACGGGTACGACCTGGAAATCACGGCGGCGGTGGCGGATGCCGTAAGAATCCCCGTCGTGGCAAGCGGTGGGGCGGGAACGCTCCAACATCTCGTCGATGCCGTGAAAATAGGCAAAGCGGATGCCGTCCTTGCCGCGAGCATCTTCCACTATGGGGAGTACTCGATCCAAGAGGCGAAAGCGTTCATGCGCGCCGAAGGAATCAACGTTCGATTATGAGCGCGACGGCACAATCAGATTAGGCGCTCCAAGGCGTCTGCGTGATTGCAAGACCCGACGCGAGTTGCTCCACCCTTTTTCGAACGTCGCCTAAAAACTCCGACGACATTATGGAGGCGTGAGGCTTCTTGAGAGCGAGGCTCTCCTCCACGGCGCGTGAAAAGAGCGTCTCGCCCGCCGTGTCGGGGAGTTCGTGGGAGTATTGCTCGGGCGAGCACGAAGCGAGAACCCGAAAGAGCCTCCCTTGCGTTGAGCCTTCGCGCGCGATTCTCTCGAGAGCGAGGGCTTCTTCCGCGTGCATTGGAGCACTGCCGGGGGTGTGTCGCCACAGGTCGAGGACGAGAGTGACGTTTTTCACTTCCCACGCACGGAGCCACGAGGCGAGTTCGTCGAGAGGGAGCCCCATGCGCTCGACCTTTTCGTCCCTCACGCACATGGGGCAGAGCCAGAGTTTTCTCTGATGAAAGATGCGCCTTGCCCACACGCCGAGAAGGAGGGTGTCGAAAGCATTGCCGTAGCGCTGCGCGAGCGCTCTTGCGAACGTTTCGCGCAAAAGAGGGCAAAAAGGATACGTCCGACTTCGATAGAGATGGATGTTTTCTCTTTCAAAGTTCTGGAAGTTCTCGAGCTGCTCTGCAAAGCGCCTTGCCGATTCGTCCGCGCCGGACAAACAAGGCGCTCGAAAGTACTCCTCCAAGCCAAACAAAAAGGCTATTTTGCTCATGCCGCCACCACTCCTAAACGATTCCTTTCCATTGGCAGGATGGGAATTATTTCACCAAACGACTCACGATCCCTTCCAATTCGGACGACATGGCGTTTCGCGACACGACCGTTCCATCCGGGGCAATGACCATGATAGTCGGCACACTAAAAATACCAAGCAGGTTGGCGGGTCGGCTATCCATTCCGCCAGCCTCGTGCGTTTGATACCACTTAATTCGATTCGCGTCGATAAAATCCTTCATCGTCTTTTCGTCGCTGTCAAGATTGACGCCGAAGAGAACCACCCCCGGATACTTCGCCTGGATTTCCTTGAGTTTATCCATTTCGCGCACCGCATCGCTCATCCAACTCGACCAGAAGTGGAGAACCACGACTTTGTTCTTAAGCGCGGTGAGATTCAGCTGTTTTCCCTCAAGTCCATAAACGGGAGCCGTGAAAGGCAGCACCTTTCCGACCGAACGCAGGCGCGTCACGGCACCTTTCGCCTTCGGCGCGACGTTCGAATTGGGGAATCGCGTGACGATTGCGGAGTACATCTCGAGCGCTTTTTCGTCGTTCGCGTCGTTTTCGCTCTCAAAACCAAGCTGGAGAAGCGCTTCGGGCGTGTCGGGCGAGTCCGGATACTGCTCGATATAAGCGTTGAGGTCCTCGAGCCATTTGGTGCGAACCTGCATCCACGAGACACCCGATCGAGACATTGCCATCGTGTACTCGGAGGAGATCAAGCGGAATTTCACATACGCCGCGAGTTCCTTGTCCGCCTCGTTGCTTTCGAGCGTTTCGAGCAGCTTTTGAAGTCGAGCGAGACCGTCCGGATAGAGGTTTTGCTGAACGGCACCCGTGATTCCGTCCGCAAGGTTTCGAATCCACAACGCGCGTTCGTCGGGCGTCGAGACGCTCGCGGCGATTTTCTCCAGAAGGTCGGCTCTTTGAGCGTGGAGCGCAGCCGCCTCCGCCAAGGTGGATGCGTTCGCGATTTTCGCGTCGATTGCGTCCAACTCCTCCATATTTGGCGCGACACCAGAGGTACCAGCCCCAGAGGTGGGGGCAATTCGGATAAAGACGTTATTCGCGGCGATTTCGCTCAAATTGTCGGGCGTCACGACTCGCGGCGCATCGATAGCTTTCCACACTGTACCGACGCGAATGAGCGTGCCCACCGCGATTTCGATATCGTTGCCCGAGGCGCTCACGACGCAGGACCCGTTCTCGTAATAATCGACGTCGTTTTGCGCTCCATCAGAGCCAGCCGCATAGGTGCTGGGTCGGACGCCGCTAAATTGAACCCACTGCGCGTTTTTCGGCACAGCTTGAGAATCCACGATTTCCGCAAAGTGTGCGCGAGCATTCTGGAGTTTATCCTTGATAAGGTTGTATTTTTCGTCGCCGAGTCCGAGGGACTTCAATTCGTCGGCAGAGAGAAGAGTCGCCTCAAATCGAGCCGCATTTCCTGTCGCGACCGCCAACGCAATCTCGGCAGAGAGTTCCTGCACGGAGAGGATTTGCCACGAGTCGATCACGCCGTCTTCGTTCGCATCGACACCGTGCCGAGTCCCCGCCATATTATACCATCGAAAGATATCCACTTTCTTGTTCGCGTTCGTATCAATTTCTCGATAAACTTCGATTCCATTGAGAAAATATCGCCACTCGTCAGGCAGCTTGTCTCCATTCGTATCGACAAATTCACGAAGCGTGAGACCATTAGGATCGACGAGGCGCAACCCACCCGCGAGAGCCTCCAACTTGCAATTTGCAACCTCTTCAGCCGCAGGAGTTGAATAATCCACCTGCTGCTTGGGCTTGTACTGAAGCGCCGTTTCGACCTGTGAGGCGCGACCTTGCCCCCACACAGCAACTTGAAACGCCGCTAAAATGAAACAGCCTATGAGTATCTTCTTCATAAATAAACCTCCATTGCCAAATTCCGTAGCTGCCGAAACACAGCATTGTTTCTTAAACCAAAACATTTGTACTCATCTATACTCGTCGTCCTTTAAAATTCCCGCTTTGCGCGACGCTTTGCGAGCCGTGGTACCAGCTCCAACGGCGGACGGAAACGAAAATTTCAACGAGAAGTACCATAAAGGTACCACCGCAGGACGGCGACACGGTGCAAGTTTAATGGATATTCTGAAATTCTGCAAGAGTGATTTCAAGAAAAAATGGATTTCTCTCGTTTTTTCGCCATTTCGTATTCTCCCTCGTTGCCCCAACGGCACGGGGCGAGAGATTCTCCCACCCGTCCGGAACTACTGGCTACGCCCTTCGTTCTCGGCTCCGTAGAATTTTAGGCGCAAACCTTTTTTGAGGACACACCAGACGCCGACACACTCGACCAGCCCCCCTTTTTATTTTCGGGAAAGACTGTATAATTCGGCTGTTTTCATGTCTTGGGCTTGATTGAAGATGTGGAATCTGCTTCTTCCCCGATAGATCAGGCGAATATGGGTTCGGGAAGATTTTTTTCAAAATGTTGGCGTTGAGTTGGTGTTGAGGTAGCGTTATGTTTCAATTGGAAGAAGGGCGCGTTTCGTTCCCGAAGCAAGAAGAGGGTCTGGTTCAGTGGTGGAAAGAACACAACATCTACGAGAAATCGTTGGCGTTGCGAGAAGATGCACCTTCCTTCGTCTTTTTTGAGGGCCCTCCAACCGCCAACGGCATGCCGCACCCGGGGCATTGCCTCACGCGCGCAATGAAAGACCTCTTCCCTCGCTATCGAACCATGCGTGGATATCGTTGCGAACGAAAAGCGGGGTGGGACACCCATGGTCTCCCTGTCGAGCTTGAAGTGTGCAAAACGCTTGGTCTCAAAAAGTCTCGCGAGGAAATCGAAAACTACGGCGTCGAACCCTTCATTCAACTCTGCCAAAAAAGCGTCTGGCGATATATGCGCGAGTGGGAACATCTCACGGAGCGAATCGGTTTTTGGATTCATCTCGACGATGCGTACGTCACGTACCACCAATCGTTCGTCGAGTCTGTCTGGTGGGCGCTCTCCGAGTTCTTCAAAAAGGGACTCCTCTACCAAGGACACAAAATCGTTTGGTGGTGGGCGCAGGGCGGAACCGCTCTCTCGAGTGGAGAAGTGGGCGAGGGATATCGCGAAGTTGCCGATCCTGCTGTTTATGTACGATACCCCATTGTGCAGGACGACTCCACTCCCGAGGCGCTGAAGAATGCCGATTTGGTCGTTTGGACCACCACGCCGTGGACGCTTTCGAGCAATCAATTCGCTGCAATCCACCCGGATTTGAATTATTGTGTCGTCCAATTCGAGGGAGACGAGCGTGCCGTGGTGCTTGTGGAACCGTTGGTCGAACCTATCGCACGAAAAATCATCGGCAAGTCGAAAAAAACCTACAAAATACGCGCCACGCTCAAGGGTGCGGATTTGATCGGGTCGCGCTATTTGCCTCCGTTCGACACGTATCACAAGACCTTGGGCACCGCAAAAGGCACCCTTCGCGACGGAGGCGAGGAGTATCTCGCGTGGCGTGTCGTTCCGGCAGATTTCGTGAGTGTCGACACCGGAACGGGCATCGTCCATCTCGCCCCCGCTTTTGGAGAGGACGACTTTGGGGTGCTTCAGACGCAAAACGCTCGTTTTGTGGACGGAGAGGGCCCCGAGATGATTTGCGCCGTGGCGTCGAATGGGACGTTCACGTCGGATTTTGCCGAGTTTGAGGGGCAGTGGGTGAAGGATGCCGACAAGGAAATTATCCGCGCATTGAAGGAGAAAGGGGTTCTTTTCCTTCAGGAACAATGCCTGCACGAGTACCCATTCTACACGAGGTCGGACGACCCGCTCATTCAATATCCGCGCAAGAGTTGGTTCATTCGGACGTCGCAATTCAAAGACGAAATGCTCAAAAACAACGCCGAGATCAATTGGCTCCCAGAGCATATTCGCAACGGAAGGTTTGGGAATTTCCTCGCCACCAACGTCGACTGGGCGCTGTCGCGCGAACGATTTTGGGGGACGCCGCTCCCGATTTGGGTGTGTGAAAAAACGGGATATATGGAGGCAATCGCGAATTATGACGAGCTTCTCGCGAAACCCGGCGTCTCGGGCACCGAAGTGTGGGAGAGTGCAAAGGCGAAGAATCCCGAATTGCCTGACGACTTGAGGGTGCATAAACCATACATCGATGCAATCACGTACGACTCGCCGACGACCGAAAGAATGCCGGACGGAAGCGTGCCTCGGATGCGGCGCGTGCCCGAAGTGATCGATTGTTGGTTCGACTCTGGTGCCATGCCCTTCGCGCAATGGGGGTATCCACATAAGCCGGGGTCGGAGGAGAAATTCAACTCCCATTTCCCCGCCGACTTCATTAGTGAGGCGATCGACCAGACGCGCGGTTGGTTTTATAGCCAGCTCGCGATAAGCACCCTGCTTTTTGGGAGCCAGAACGAAAATCAAAACGGCAACCAAAATGCAGACGCTCAGTCGCGCACCAGACCGTATCCGCATCCGTTCAAAACGTGTGTGGTTCTTGGCTTGATGCTTGCGGAGTGGTGGGAAAATAAAGGGTATAAGGACCCGAAAGATCGTAAGATTTATCTCGATGAAGCTTCGGCAAAAAATGAGCTTGGCGCGAAAAATTACGAGCACAAAATCGGCAAAATGTCCAAGTCGCTCCATAATTATCGCTCGCCGAATGAGATTTTCGATGCGTATGGAGCGGACGCGCTGCGGTGGTATTTTTACGCCAATCAGGCGCCTTGGAGTTCCATCGTGTATAGCGAGCAGGCGATTCGCGACTCCATGCCCGCATACCTCCTCAAGTTTTGGGAAACGTTCCGATTCTTGGCGATTTACTCGAATAGCGACAAATTCGAGCCGGAAAAATGCCTCGACGGAGACGTTGGGCAGCTCTCCAGCGAGACGTTGGCGCGTGCCAAAACGTATCGTCCCATTCGCGAGAGGGGCGAGTTGGATCGTTGGATCATGAGCGAACTCCATCGCACCATTGGCTTCGTGATCGAAAAGATGGACGCCTACGATAATTATCCGGCTGCCGCGCGAATGGTGGAGTTTCTCGACGCGCTCAGCAATTGGTACGTGCGTCGGAGTCGCGAACGTTTTTGGGATTCCGACAAATCCGACGCAAACGCGCAAAAATGGGATGCGTATTGGACTTTGTACGAGTGCATCCTCACGCTCGCGAAACTCACGGCGCCATTCACGCCGTTCCTCTCCGAGAAGATTTGGAGCGTTTTGGTCTCCGAGCCTTTCGGCACGCGCGCAACGGAGAGCGTCCATTTGTGCGACTATCCGAAGCCGGACGATTCGATCATCGACGAGGATTTGAGCGCGAAAATGAGTGTTATGCGTGAGATTTGCTCGAATGGACACGCCGCTCGAATGGGGGCGTCGCTCAAAGTGCGCCAGCCGTTGGGGTATGCCGACGTTTTCCTCGCCGAGCGTGCCCGGGGCGCGAAAGAATGGCTCACGAACCATGCCGACCTCATTTGCGACGAACTGAACGTCAAAGAGATTCGATTTATCGATCGCGCCGACGAATATATCTCGTACACGATCCTCCCCGACTTGAAGAAGTTGGGACCAAAACTTGGGAAGCAACTTCCTCTCCTCAAAAAGTACCTCGCCAACGCGCAAGGGGCGGAGCTTTTGGAGCGAATGGAGGCGGATGGTGTGGTCGCTCTGCCCCTCGAAAACAACGAGACCGTCCAACTCACGTCCGAGGAGTTGATCATTCGGCTCCAGGCAAAGGAGGGCTATGCCGCCTCGCAAGGAAAGAATTCCGTCGTGATTATTTCGACCGAACTCACGGACGACCTCATCAAAGAAGGCTACGCGCGTGAAATCGTTCGTGCCATTCAAACGCAGCGTAAGGAGCTGAATTGCGAGTACTCGGAGCGAATCGCTATCGACCTCGATACAAACGGAGAAACCAATGCGGACGATGTGCGCCACGCGATTGAGATGTTCCGCGAGTTCATTTGCGCCGAAACGTTGTGCGACTCGTTGAATTTCGTCTCCGAGTCGCTGCCGCAATCCGGGACAGTTGAGCTTTCGCTCGCCGGCGCGTCGATCAAGTTTTTCGTGAAGAGAAAATCCTAACGAAATTTATGAGTGTCGTTGAGTGGCACCCAGAGCACGCTAATATTCTTGCCCGAGTGGTGTGTGTTCTTGGTGTCCGCTCACGAGCCAAGTCCCACGCCGCTTTTCTAGCGAGGCTTTGATTCGGCACGCATAGCGCTCGAAGCCGGCGAAATGCCCCGACTTGTCGCGGAAGCTGAACCCGCAGAGGAATTCCGCCTCGGCAGTGGGTGGGGAGGTGTATTCGTTCGTCTCGATTTTGCAATTGCTGATTTTGACGCTCTCGAAGTGGAAATTTCGACACGCCCACTCGACGCGCCCGCGTGTGCGATTCGCCATCTCGGGAGAGAGAATCTTCATGAATCGATCTGGATCGTTGGCGCGCACGGAGTCGACCGCCTCGTTGATCACGATTTGAACCATTTCCCTGTCCGTGACGACGTAATAATCTGCAAGCGCCGTCGCGATCGTCAACAGGAGAGCGACGCCCCCGCCAAAAATCCACCCTTTGTGGGGCTGAATGACGTAGCCCGCGATGCAAAACGCCGTCGTGAGACCACCCAGCGCAAGCAGCAAAAACGAATCTTCGACTATCTTTTCGTACATGACAAAACCTCTCCTTCTCGACCCTATACTCGTTCTCCTTTAAAATTCCGTTTTTCGCAACGTTTTGCGATCCGTGGTGCGTAGCTCCGACGGCGGACGGAACCGGAAATTTCAAGGCGAAGCATTATAAAAATCCCAACCTCGCTTGAATCCTCGTTTCGGCAGCCGCACAAGCGTCAATAAATCGCTTTCATTCGGATATCATCAATCCAAAGCGTTCCCTTCGCACCATGCAGCCCGAAATAAATACACGCTTCGCGCGCGGACTCAGGAACTTTAATATTCACGGAAACATCGCGCCAATCGAAGGTTCCGCGCCAGCCGCCGACGATGGAGCTTCGAATGGTCGCGCGCTCGTCGTCGATAAAAAGGACATAAACGCCTGGGAGTCCCTTGCGCCGAACGTCGGGGTAGAGTCCCTCTCCACGAATCCGCATTCGAATGTTGAGACCCACGACTTTCTTGCCGTTGATGCCGAACCCTTGCGAGGCGTGGGAGGGGTTCCCCAACTCGTGCGAGGAGAAGCGGAGGCAGTAGTCTCCCGAGGGTGCGTCGCCATCCGGGTCGATTTGCGCCTGCCTCAAATAGCACCAAACGGTGGGAATCAACTCGGGCTCCTCGCCGTCCTCCATGGGAGTTTCTCCGGGACTCGTTTCGACGCGATCGGCAACGAATTTCTCCGCCCTCGTGCGCTTCCCTTCCATCACTTCTTCAAAGTCGCCATTGAGGAGCTGCGGATTGTCCGGATCCGGCAGAACCCTCCTGCGCTCTTCCGCCAACCCTGTCATTGGGACGAAAAGAATCGGTCGAATCGGCTGCGTGACGAGTTTGTCCCCCTCCTTGCGAAGGATGCAGAGGTTTTGAGCGTACCTTTCGCCCATCGGAACGACCATCAGCCCCCCATCTCGCAACTGCTCGACAAGTCGCGGCGGCGGCGACTCCGGCGAACAAGTGACGATAATCTTATCAAACGGCGCGGCTTCCTCCCACCCCAAATATCCGTCCCCCGCTTTGACGTGGACATTGTTGTACTTGAGTGAACGCAATGTTTTTTGCGCCTGACGCGCGAGAGGCTCCACTATTTCGATCGAATAGACTTCTTTCACGAGCGACGCGAGGACGGCAGCTTGATAGCCGCTCCCCGTGCCAATCTCCAAAACGCGGTCGTCTGGCTGCGGATCGAGCGCCTCCGTCATACTCGCCACCACGAATGGCGAAGAAATAGTCTGCCCGTAGCCGATCGGAAGTGCGGTCTCCAAATACGCTTTGGGGCGCAGTTTGTTCGACACGAATTTATGCCTCGGCGTCGTGCGCATTGCCTCGAGGACGTCAGGATTTCTCACCCCGGCTTCCTCAATTTCAAGCGCCGTCATGCGATATCGCGCCTCCGTCAGATCTTTCTCCGACTGAGCAAAAGCGGAACCGACCGCCGACAAAAACGAGACGACCAAACCAATCTTGAGCCAGCTTTGCATGGAACCTCCTTCAAGTTTCTTCGTACTTATAAACCGAAGTTATACGACTTCTCACTATACTCACCCTCCTCTAAAAATCCCCGTTCTGCGCGACGCTTCGCGAGCCGTGGTGCGTAGCTCCAACGGCGGACGGAATGGGAAATTTCAGCGCGAAGAATTATAATCCTCCTTGGACGTTTCAGGCTTGGGAGGAGGGTCTTCCCAAAGCACAATGTCGTCCACGCCGAAAAACGTCCTGCATATAAATCTCCCCAACAGGAGGGCGAAAATAATTGTCGCCACGTAAATTGCGGGCAACCCGAGGATCGCAGGAAATGCGTAAGCTATCGCCAGCGCCAACAGTATTCCGCATATTTTCAGGTATGCAGAAAAATACTGTGGAACAAAAAAATAAATGATAACGCCGATAAGCAATAAAATCATGTCCAACCTCCTTCTTTTATATACTCACCCTCCTCTAAAAATCCCCGTTCTGCGCGACGCTTCGCGAGCCGTGGTGCGCAAGCTCCAACGGCGGACGGAATGGGAAATTTCAGCGCGAAGTATTATAAATTTTGTCATTCATTCCACCAGCAAGACCTCGCCCGCCAAATGGCTGCGCCCCAACTCTAAAAAGTCGTTTTCTCCCCGCTGCGGAGCAAAATCAGTTCGGGGTCGAACTCCACCCACCCCGTCAGACCGTCCGAATTGCCGGGTTGAATGCGATGGATCCGGTAGCCGACATGTATGTCGAACGGCACAATGTCGCCGACGCGATACGTTTTTCGACTTTCCCACGTCTCCTCACGAATATTCTCGTTCCAAAGTGCTGTATTAAGCGAGAATTCGACCGCCAACTCGCCGTCTTCCGCCGTATCGACTCCCCAGCAAATTACCTCCCACGGATCCGTCACGGGCGTAACCCGTGTCAGACGTTCCACCTGCCTGAAGGACACCGTCCGGTCATCTTTCCGTTCGGTGAGCATCGGGAGCACCATTTTCGTTTCGTCTGGCGGAGCGACATCCGGCACCTCGACAGTCGTGAACGTCACACTCGACAAGTCGTCGCTCATCGTCATGCGATAAAACCGCCCCAAAAACGGGATAATCGTTTTCTTATTCAGGATATACGTTACCTGATTTGCCGAATAGCAGAGCAACTCGGGATACTCCGAAAGCCACTGTGCATCCGTTCTCAAATGCAGCGCGAAACCTACGTTGGGAATCCAATTTCCGGTGAGCAAAATGCCCTGTTCTTCTGGAGTCATTTGACCATAACCCGTGAGACGAGTGTATTCGTGTAAAAAATTAGTTCTCTCCTTCATCTGCCGAAGAAAGAAGACTTTAAAAATTTCCGTCACAGGGAGCTTCTTGGGCGCGAGACCGGTCGAGTTTATCTGCTGTCCAGGATTGAGTTTCCGTGCATGTTCGACGTACAAATCATCGAGAGCACGCGCGAATTCGTGCTCCCGTTCCACCGGAAGCGTGCTGCTCACGTGGAACACCGTGCAGCCACGGATGAAGAAGCACCCGTAGCGCCCGAACCGCTCATCTCCCCTGCGTATGCCGATTTCACCAATCCTGATCTGGACGTATCTCCAAGACTCTATGTTGGATATTATGGGAGTCGAGCTTATCGCGATGGTCATACACCGAACCGCCTGCTCGGAAGTGGGTGCATACGTAACGCGCACGCCGACGATGTCGCCAGTTTTCTTGTCGAGCAGGTGGTACAAAAACGGCGTTTGATTCTCGACGGCGCCCAGTTCCCGCGTCCCGGTCTCGACGGATTTTAGCGTGACTTCATTCAACATCACGAGATTCGGGTTGATTTTTTGGAAATCCTCCTCCGCGAGCACCGGGCGTTTGCAAGTATACGGAGCGTTCGAGGTGGAAATGTTTGGCGCAACGATCTGATAGGGGAACCTCTCCCTGTTGGCTGTGAAGCCGTACGTCAGGTAGCCCGCGTAGGGAACCACCCTCCGCACCCTCTCGACGTCGACCTCCGTCTCGCCCCACGCGAGAATCTGGTCGTCCGCATCGAGATGATAAATCCGGACACAGTGCCGACCGGGATGGAGGAAATACACAAAACCGGGCACGGGGGGCGTATAAACGCCCACATTCAACTTCCAAACGGCATTTTCACCACTTCCACCTTCCGACGCGAAATATCCTGGTATTTGCGGACGTTTTCTCTTGGAAATGCTCTTCCAGTCGGGAGTCAGTAGGACCATGCGGACTTTTGCGGGTTCCGGCGCGTCGGACTGCGGATTGTGCACAACGATCGGATAGCCCATTTTGGTCACGTGCTTTTCGTAAGTCGGGACCAGCCCGAGAAGATTTGTGGCGTGCTGATATTCCGTTTTCGGGACGCTCACCTCCAGCGTCTTCAAATTCTCGGGTCGCAGCTGCGGTTCGGGATACTCCGCCTCGCACGCATACCACCGCTCGAGCATTTCCTTGATCCACCGCTCCTCGCCCGCTATGTACAGCCGACCGGATTGAACCCAAATTCTCGGACCTTTATTGTTCTTCGGGGCCGGCTGATGGGCGAAATCTTGGTCGAAATAACAGAGATCGCGCTCCCGCAGACCCAGCCTGTCGCGCAACTCCTGAGGCGCCCAGCTCACACCGAGTGAGAGAATCTCAAACAGAATCGCAGCTTGGGCGAATTCCGTGTCGGAGAAGAGCGCGAAGTGCACGCGCTTATGCACCAACGTGAACCCCGGAAACGGGCATTCCGCCAGCCCCCACCCACGCGGCTGAACCTTTTCCGTGCCACTGGCTCCCGGCACGATTTTGGCATAAAGAGCCTGCAATTCTTCCGTTGTGGGCTGGGCAAACACCGGAGTGGCAATCGCCCAAATCAGAAGGCAGAATGGAGTTAGAACCTTTTTCATAACGGTACCTCTTTCCTTGTTTCTCTGTTTCCTTGTTTCTCTCCGGAAGTCACTTTTTCAACGGCGCAGACGGTATTTGCCCATTCTGCATACGCAAATCTCCGAGAATTCTCAAATTCTCGGCGCAAAAACGAATTTTAAGTGCGCTCGGGTCCAATACCAAACGCAGCCTTGTAGGCGTTGGCGATTTCTGGGTGATAATCGAAATTGATACCATCCTCGTCAAACGGAACCTCGAGCGCCTCCATATCGTGCTTGAGCGAAACGACCTCTTCCTCTGGCGACACGCGCGGCGGGACGTCTCGCGACAATGGGGTGAGCCAAGCGTTGAGCGTGTGCCCTCCATCGACGAGAAGATCGACGCCCGTCACGTAATTGGACGCGTCGGAGGCAAGAAAAACGACCGGTCCATGCAGATCGTCGGGACGCTCCATGTATCCCAAGGGGGTCAGCTCACGAATCCGCGCGCGAACCTCCACTGGCGTGCTGGCGTGCATCGGCGACAAAATATAGCTCGGGCTGATGCAATTCACGTTCACGTTGTAGCGCCCCCACTCTGCCGCGAGCATTCGCGTCATTTCGACGACGCCACCCTTCGAAGCGTTGTAGGAAGCGTTGCAATTGGCAATTCGAGCGGACATGCTGGCTGTGTTCACGATTTTTCCCCCACGCGGGCGCGCGTCACTCCCATTTTGCACGATGAATTGCCGACAGGCGGCTCGACAACAAAGCCACATCCCCGTGAGATTCACGTCGATCACCTTGCGCCAGTCGCGAAGCGGGTACTCCTCATCTGGTCCCAAAATTCCAATCCCGGCATTATTGACGGCAATATCGAGTCGCCCCCACTCCTTCACGATGCGGTCGCGCATTGCTTCCACCTCGTCTTCCTTCGTGACGTCGCAACGGACAAAGAAACTCTCTCTCCCCATCTCGCGAAGCTCGGCAGCGGTTTTTTGCCCCGTTCGCTCATCGATATCGACAATCGCGACATTCGCCCCCGCCTTCGCGAGCGCCACAGCATATCCACGACCAATTCCCACGCTTCCACCCGTGACCCACGCAGTGCGCCCGGACAAATCAAACATATTGCTCATCATCAATCTCTCTTGTATTCCTAAAACAGCTTGTAAAATGCGTAAAACTAAACTCGTTTTCCTATAAAATTCCCGTTTTCGCGGCGTTTTGCGAGCCGTGGTGCGTAGCTCCGACGGCGAACGGCACCGGAAATTTCAACGAGAAGCATTATAAACATCGACTTCGACACGAAAAACCAACGCCGATACGACACTATCCCAAGTGTACCTCTTTTCCCACGTTTGGTCAAGGGGCAGCGGGGATTTTTTTAGGAATACGCAGGCGTGGAGACTATGGAGAAAAATCCTCAAAAAATTTCTTTTGCTATTTTGCTACTTGTAAAAAACATTTCTCGTGTACAACGAATGTAGTGAATTTATCGCCGAGCAATGTTCAAGTGAACTCAGAAACTCCCCACGCTGGCGAGCGGTCGGTGAAAACGATCAACGGCAGGAAATACGCGTGGCGTTTCTCCCACCCCGGTTCCTCATCTTTTGTCGAACCTGCAAATTCTTTTGAACGCTGGTGTAAATATACTATACTCGTTCTCCTTTAAAATTCCCGTTTTACGAGACGCTTTGCGAGCCGTGGTGCGTAGCTCCGACGGCGGACGGTACCGGAAATTTCAACGAGAAGTATTATAAAAGTGGAGAAAGAATCCCCCTCCCCCTTTTATTATTTTGGAAGTCTGCTATAATCTGTGTATTATTAATGAGATTGAGGTCGCCGTCGGGCGTCCTGCACAACGGGAGACCATGAACCTGGTCAGGGGTTTGCGCCAGCAGCCATAAGTGTCATCTTTCGTGTGTGTCAGGATTCCCGACGGCGGTCTTTTTTGTAGTTTGGTGAGATTTTGCCGTTTGTATTGACGAAAATCACCCTAAACGCAAAATTTCTTCCGAAAAACGGGGAAACCCCCTTGACAAATGGGGGGGTATTCGATTACACTATGGGTGCTTGGGCTTTTTTTAAGGTCAGCACACCTGCCTATCCCGCATTCACCACGTTTGTTGGTGGGACGCCCCCCTTTTTTACGGTTTTTGCGATGAAAGAAAACACAATCAAAACCCCCTATACCTGCACTTTATCCCAAACGTTTGATGTTTCGCACCTCGTGATGATTGCTGCGCCGGAGGGGGACGCTTCGAGCGCTACTTTGGAGGATCAGCTTGTCGAAACACACGAGAACATCTCGCGCACAATGGCTCAACACGCACCGGGGGGACACGTTCTTCAACTGACCATTTTTCTCAAAAATTACGAGGAGCGAAGCGCGTGCCAAAAGTGGTTTCGTTCGGCATATGGCGCGCGACTGCCTGTTTGTGTTTATATTCCTCAGCCGCCGTGCGATGGGCAGCATCTCGTCATTGAGGCGACGATTGAGTTCCCGCGTGAGGGCGGGGCGTGCAGCCTTGAGTTCGTGAACGATCGTTTCCTGGTCTCGCATCATTCCGGGGCGAGTTGGTATTATGCCGCGTGCCAGGAACCTTCGAATTACGAAAGGAGCGTTTATTCGCAATCCGTCGAAATGTTCCAATCGTTAGATCGTCTTTTCTCCGCACGTGGCGTCCTCTTTGAGAATGTGATTCGTACGTGGCTCTATTTGGGAAACATCACGGAGCCTTGCTTTAGCGAAATTGAGGGCGAGACGCAGAGGTACAAGGAATTGAATCGCGGCAGGACGGATTTCTTTCGCGATATTCATTTTTTCGATGGGATGCTTCCCGTGCCGTTGCCGCACGATGTTTATCCCGCGAGCACCGGGATCGGCGGAGTCGGGGACACGATGGTGATGTCCGCGCTTGCCGTCCGTTTTGACTCGCCGCAGGATGGGTGTATCGTCCCGCTCGAGAATCCTCAGCAGGTCTCCGCTTTCGATTATGGCGAGGAATATAGCCTGAAAAGTCCCAAATTTGCGCGCGCATTGCTGGCGGCAACGGGCGAGAGTGGCGTTATTTTCGTCTCCGGGACGGCAAGCATCACGGATTCCGAGAGTCGTTTTGATGGAGACCCCATTGCGCAGACGGAATTGACACTCGAGAACATTCGGATTTTGATTGACGAATCGAACTTGGCGGCTCATGGGAAGCCCGGCTTTGGTGTGGCGTTGGACGAGATGGCGATGGCGCGCGTCTACGTCAAGCGGCTGGAGGACTACGACGCGATTCGGTCCGTGTGCGAGCGCATGATTCCGAACGTTCCCAAGTTGTACACCGTTGCGGATGTGTGTCGCCCCGAGCTTCTGGTCGAGATCGAGGGAATCGCTTACGCTGGTCCCGACAAGAATGTGTGTCGATTTTAAGCGCCAGTAAAACGAGAGTCGAGAAAGGATTTCGTCGTGCCTCAAAGCATACTTATCAAAAATGGTCGAGTGATTGATCCTGGTCAAAATATGGATCGCATCACGAATTTGCTCATCGAGAACGGTCGTATCACGGCATACGACATGCAGCCCACCGGGCGCGAGCGCGAGATTGAGGCGGAAGGGAAAATTGTCGTCCCTGGACTCATCGACCTGCACGTCCATTTGCGCGAGCCGGGGGGCGAGGAGGACGAGACCATTCAGACCGGGGCGGCTGCCGCCATCAACGGGGGCTATACTTCTATTGCCTGCATCCCCAACACGAAGCCGCCGATCGACTCACCGTCGTCGGTCGAATTTGTGCAGGATCAAGCGACGCGCGCCGACATGTGCAATGTTTATGTTGTCGGTACGATTAGCAAAGGTCGCGAGGGAAAAGAGCTTTCGGAGATGGGTTTTCTTTTCAAAAGTGGCGTGGTGGGGTTCAGCGACGACGGCTCCGAAGTGGAGAATGCCGAGTTGATGAGGCGCGCGTTTGAGTACGCGAAAATGTTCAATCTCCCCATAATGGCGCACCCGGAAGACAAAAATCTCGCCAATCAGGGCGTGATGAACGAGGGAACCACCTCCATTCGGCTCGGGATTCGCGGAATCCCTGCGGTGGCGGAGGAGATTATGATCGCGCGCGATATTATGCTTGCCGAGTATACCAAGGGTCGGCTGCACGTCATGCACGTTTCGACCGCCAAGGGTGTTGAGTTGGTGCGTCAGGCGAAGAAACGCGGCATCGACGTCACGGCAGAAGTCACGCCGCACCATTTGACGTTGAGCGAGGAACTTTTGGAAACTTTCGATTCCAATTTGAAGATGAGTCCACCATTAAGGAGCCGCGCGGACATTGAGGCGTGTCGCGAGGGTTTGTTGGACGGGACGATCGACTGCATCGCCACCGACCACGCGCCGCACGCAATGGAGAAAAAGCTGCGCGAAATCGATCACGCCCCTTTTGGCGTCACGGGTCTCGAAACGGCATTAGGAGTCATTGCCACCTATTTAATTGAGCCGGGAATTTTAACTTGGAGCATGGCAATTGAGAAAATGGCGTGCGCCCCGGCAAAAATCCTGAACCTTAAAAAAGGGACTCTCGCGATTGGAGCGGACGCAGACGTAACGATTATCGACCCCAAATTGAGGTGGAAGGTCGACCCGAAAGAGTTTCGCTCCAAAAGCACGAATTCCGCCTATTTAGGCAAGGAACTTGTCGGCAGACCCGTGTGTGTTATCGTCCAAGGGCGCGTGCGGTTGGAGCGCCGATAGCGTTAATTGGCGGGTTTTTGTCCGAAATTTCTCATAAAAAATCCGCAAAACTCTCCTCTACGGATGAAGTTTCAAAATAGCACCGGACGACCTTGGCGCGTGGGTGCGCTCCAGGTGGGGATGTTGCGCACGCACATTTCCTTGCCGAGGGTGGTCCCGTTTTGGAGTTCAACGGAGCGCGCCCGACCGCAAGGAGCGATCCGACCGGGAGGGGGGCGAGGGACGCTATTTCTACTCGGATTTTCATAGCGAACCGAGCCGCAGGAGATGGATGTTGCCGGAGGTTCCGCTGATGGAGGGTTGAAAACTTTTTCGACCGGACGTGGCGTTTTCGAGAATGGAATTTCCGTCCCCAAAATTGTTTACGCTGTTTCCGTGGCAGCGTGCGACGACGACCAAATTTCCGCCGCCAGAAGACAGCGGGACGGCATGATCAATCGCCAGCGCGTCGAGGTACTGGTCGGGCGTCGAAAATCCTATCGACGCAGGATAAAGACGCATCCCCCACCCAATTTTCCTTCGGAATCCATCGCCACGCCCCACGGTTCGAAGTCCGGCTGCCCCTCGGGGAGTTTCGATTGATTGTTGCCAGCGATATAAATGTGGTCGTTTCGTCGGTCGATACAAATCGAACCTACGCACGCAGTCGGGTTGGTTCCCCAGCGGATGCTTCCGCCACAGCTCCAAACGTCAGTGTGGTGTACTTGACAAAATGGCGAGATTCGTGTATAATGCCCTGTACGAAGGTCATGGAGACGGCGTTTCCTCCTTTATTTTTCATGCGGAGACAATTTCGAAAATGGATCACCCGATTATATCGACAATCATGCCCGTGTACAATGTGGCAGAATATTTGAGAGAGTCGTTGGATTCTGCATTGAGCCAGACATTTTCTGATTTTGAATTGATTTGTGTCGACGACGGATCGACGGATTCTTCGGGGGCAATTTTGGACGAGTATGCCGCGCGGGACGCTCGAATACGTGTCGTTCATCAGAAAAATGCGGGGGCTGCGGGCGCGAGAAATACGGGCTTGGATTTGGCGCGTGGCGAAATCGTCACCTTTTTGGATGCGGACGACCTGCTTGCGCCAGAGTTGTATGAAACGATTTATCCCGTCTACAGAGAATCCGGCGCAGAAATCGCTCGTTTTTCATACAGCAAAATGCTGGGGGGTGGACGACTCTGCAAGGAAGAAGTTCCTACTGCTCCGCACATCGCCTTATCGTTGCAAGAACGCATCCGCCTAATAGGTAACCTCGTTTGGGATAAATTTTTCTCCAAGGATTTGATTGAAAAACACAAAATCCGCTTTCATGATATTGCTGGAGAGGATACCTTTTTTGCTTTTGAATGCGCATTGAGAGCGAACAAAATTGTCATGCTGCCCGAACCGCTCTATTTTTACAGGGAAAGAGTTGACTCCCTGTCCCATTTAGACGATGATGAGTACCTTCTCTGCAACATTTCGCTGGTAGGAATGGTTCAGAACTATCCCACCACGGAGGAAGCGAAAAAAATTTATGAAGAGTGGATGCTCCAAGTTATTATTTCCCAATGGCGTGAAAGATCGCGGAGGTGGAAAGCGCGCGCCAAGCACATGATTCGGCAAGATTTTCCCTCTGAAGTCTGGCGCAAATTGAGAGAGTGGGAGTATGAACTTCCCGTTTGGTACAGATATTTCTTCCTCTCCATGCACGGCAGTTTGGGGAGTCGGTGGCGTATGTATTTCAAGTACCTACTCGCGAGGTATTTGAAGGCGCTTTAAAATTCCCGTTTTGCGCGACGTTTTGAGGGCGGTGGCGCAAAGCTCCAGTGGTGGGCGGAATCGGAAGTCTTAACGCGAAGTTTTATTCTTCGTCCTTTATTTTTCACGCGGAGACGATTCAAAATGGATCACCCAATTATATCGATAATCATGCCCGTGTACAATGCGGCAGAATTTCTGAGAGAGGCGTTGGATTCCGTATTGAATCAAACCTTTTCGGACTTGGAGCTTATTTGTGTTGACGACGGTTCTACGGATTCCTCGGGTGCGATTTTGGATGAATACGCAAGAAGAGACGCACGTCTTCGTGTTATGCATCAGGCGAATGCAGGAGCCGCCGCCGCGAGAAATGCAGGGTTAGATTTGGCGCGTGGTGAAGTCGTTGCTTTTGTGGATTCCGACGATGTTCTCTCTTTGGAGATGTGCGAAAAAGCCTATGCCTTCTACAAGGAAACGGGCGCGGAGATCGTTCTTTTTGGTTTGCAAAAAATGACGGAAGAAGGCACACTTTTAGACGAATTTGAACGAATCACAAAGCCTCAGGACTCTCACGCGGCAGCAAAAGCGCGCCTTGCTGGTTCGGTGGCTTACGGTAAACTTTTCTCTTTGGAGATGCTAAAGAGGTGCCATATTCGTTTCGACGAGGGAAGAGCCGTCGGAGAGGACAACCTTTTCGCTTTGGAAAGCGCCTTGGTCGCGAACGAGGTCGCTGTCGTCCGCGATGTCTTATATTTCTACAGGCGAAGGTCTGGTTCTTTGTCAAATACCAAGTGCGTGGCAAGTATCGAAAGCCACGTTGATTTGCTCAATGCCATTCAGACCTACCCCACCACCGACGATGTGAAAACTATTTTTGAGGAGTTCCAATTAACGTTCATTATGTCTTATTGGGAAGGAATGCCAACGACTCTGAAGAGAAAATCAGGAAAGCGAATCGGTCGCGATTTTCCTGCGGAAGTTTGGCGAAAACTGCGGGAGTGGAAATACGAAATCCCTGTTTGGTATCGCTATTTCTTCCTCTCGTTCCACGGCGGGTTGTGGAATCGGTGGAGTATGTATTTTAAGTACCTGTTCGCCAGGTATTTGAAGGTTTAGGTTTATATACTCGTTCTTATTTGAATTTCCGTTTTGTACGGTTCTGATGCCGGCATTTTCAGCGAAGCAAAAATGCCGGCGAAGCGGAATTTTACAGTGCATCGGGTATATAATACTTCTCGTTGAAATTTTCGGTGCCGTCCGCCGTTTTGCGCGACGCACCACGGCTCGCAATGCGTCGCGCAAAACGGGAATTTTAAGTATAATATTTCTCGCTCTCACGCCCCAAACGCGCTACATCGTTCGAAAACGATCGCGACCGAACCCCGGCTCTGGCACGAAACTCTCGACCAATTCCTCTCCCAAATAAAATTTTCGGAGGGAAATATTCCCCTCGAGCGCATTTTTCGAATAGGCGACTTGGAGGTTTTTCGCCGTGGAAATCGTTTGGTCGTCAATCCTCCCGATGAGCATGACGCACGGCCCCGTGTACGTCTCCGGCTCCCAATAAATAACGTCGGAACGCGTGGCGCAATACTTCTTCACCCTCTCCTGAAGCGCGTCGCAATCGCTCTCCCGTCGCCCCAAAACACACCGAGACGTTTCGTCCAACCGAATGTGTCTCCCCCAGCGAAGAATTTCGTACTCCCACATCTGAGTCGCCTCGTTCTCGTGTCGAAGAAGATCCCGCACGCGCGGCGCAAACGTTTTCTCCGTGAGACAACACCCCGCCATGGCTCGACGCTCGGTGCGAATTCCTAAATCCCGACCCAGCTGATGAAGCGGCGCTCGTCCTCGACCACTCAAACCATAAAGACGTTCTCGATCGACAACGCCCTCAAGTTCCGCAACCGTCGGCGGGAGCAACTTCGCGCAAATCGGTCGCACGAGCCGACCAGCAAGACCACTATGATAATCGAGCATTTCGAGATGGTGCCTCTGCTGACTCATCGGACGCTGACCAAGCACCTCGCCCGAGACGACAACCTGCGCCTTCGTCTCCTCCAAACGCCGACGCGCCATTTGAATCATGTATAAATGACAGTCGAGGCACGGATTGCACGCCTTGCCGAAACCGTAGCGCGGATGGCGAAGAAGTTCAAGATAATCCTCGCCCACATGAACGCAACGACACGAGATTCCCAACTCGTCGGCAGACTCCATGGCAGTTTGAGACGTATCGCAAAAAGGAGTGACGACGTTCAGCCCCTCCACCTCAAATCCTTGCTCCTGCATGATTCTCACGGCAAGCATACTGTCGAAGCCGCCCGACAGGAGCGCAATCGCTTTTTTTGTCATAATGTTTGTTTTATGCGTCAAATGATATACAATGGAACCAAACGCGCGGCACGCGTCCATCACGTTTGGCTCTCCACATTTTCGCGATAGGAATCTCTCAGAAACCTACCCGCCCTGCCCTATCCCAAGTACGCTTTTTGCTGGCGCAGGAGGGTTCGGACTTTCTCCAAATTAACGTCCCTTGCGGAACAATTATCCTGCACCGCCACGGCAGCGGCGGCACCAGCAGAATGCCCCGTCACCCAGCAATTTGGAATAACGCGCAGCAAATCAGACATATCCGGGGAACCGCAGATGCTGCGCCCCGCCGTGAGAATATTCTCGACATTTTTCGAAATCAAACAGCCGTAGGGAACCTGCCATCCGATGTGGTCTCCTCCCCACGCGCCACCCACGCCGACGCACGAGTCGAATTTCTTCCCACTTTTCGCGCCCGCGAGCGTCAATTCCTCGGTTCCTTCGATAACTCTCGTAATTCGAACACCCAACTGCGGCGCCGTCTCCATCAAATAGACGTCCTCATACCCAGGAGTATTTTTCACCTCCATGTATTGTTCCCAAATTCGCTTTCGATGCTGAAGCTCAAGGCGAGACAATTCTTTCACGTCCACACCGTCGGCATCCGGTCCGCCCATATTGACCCACCGCACACCACTGACGGGCGTCAAATCCCCAAGAAAACGAGGACGCTTCGCGCCCGGCGCGGGCTTCGCACGATCCAAATTCCCTAATCGATAGGGAAGACCAATATTGTACAACCGACGATCATAAGCCGCGCCGCAAGTGGCGAAAACGTCTCCATCGCCCGTCGTGTCGATAATCTGCTTTGCGAGAATCGCCTGAGGTCCCGTCTTGGTCTGAATGACGACGCCTTTGACGACCGGATTGCCCGTTTTGGGGTCAGGACTGTCGTCAATAATCGCCTCGGTCGCCCACGAATGAAGGTAGACGTCGATATTTGCTTCCGTAATCATTTGGACGAGAAGGTATTTGTACACCTCCGCATCGATCGTGGGATTGACGCCGTGGCGACGATTGACGATTCCGTTGGGCAGCTTCTCGAGGCGCTGCATCATTTCTTCGCCAATGCCTTGGAGGACTTGGACTTTTTCGCCTTTTTGATTTTTCGTCCAGTGCCCGAGAATAATAAGGACAAGCCCGCCTGTCGCGAGTCCGCCGAAATGATTGTATCGCTCAACGAGCGTGACTTTGACGCCCGCCCTCGCAGCGGAGATTGCGGCGCAGCAGCCAGCTGGACCTCCGCCGACGACCAAAACATCCGTCTCGCTCACCTTGGGGACACTCATGGCGGGGCGCAAAATCTCCCCCTCCTTGAATATGCAGGGATTCACGTCGCTCCCATCATACTTTTTTCCGTATTTTGCGTTGCCCTTGGTGACGAAATCCGCCTGCGCCTCGTCCGTTGCGGAGGTTGCGCCCAAAAACGCCGCGCCAGAAGCAATTCCCGCCGCCTTCAGCCAGCCGCGTCGGGTTAGTTCACTCAATTTCATCTTTCTGCTCCTTGATATTGGTAGGTTGGGGGAAATATAATACTTCTCGTTGAAATTTCCCGTTCCGTCCGCCGTCGGAGCGACGCACCACGGCTCGCAATGCGTCGCGCAAAACGGGAATTTTAAACGACCATAAGTATAATCAAACGAAAAATTTGCACCTTTTCGAGACACACTTAAGTTTATCGCACACGCGCCATTTTTGCAAGGGGGGAAGTGGCGTCAAAACGATATTTTCGCAAATTTCACCTGTTTTTTCGCAATTCTTTATACGCTTGAACCGCAAGTTCGTCGCATTTTTCATTCTCGGGATGCCCTGCGTGCCCAGGAACGTATTGGAACGAAAGCTGATGCAACGTCGATAATTCGTCCAACTCCTGCCACAAGTCGATATTTTTGACCGGCTTGCCGCTCGCCAACTTCCACCCGTTGCGCTTCCAACCGCTCAGCCACGACTTCAAACCCTTCAAAACGTACTGGCTGTCGGAAACGACTTCCACTGCCACCGGTCGATTGAGCGCGCGCAAGCCTTGAATCACGGCCATCAACTCCATGCGATTGTTCGTCGTGTCCGCCTCCGCCCCCGACATCACTTTTTCTTTCCCCGTCGGCAGGTGCCTTAAAATATACGCCCAGCCCCCGACGCCCGGATTGCCGGAACACGCGCCGTCCGTGAAAAGCGAGACCGTCGTGCGCAATTCCTCTCTCGATTTTTTATTCTCCATAAAGTATATACTCGTTCTCCTTTAAAATACCCGTTTTACGCGACGCTTTGCGAGCCGTGGTGCGTAGCTCCAACGGCGGACGGCACCGGAAATTTCAACGAGAAGTATTATAATAACTCCGTTGATCTCCATTTCTACCGCACAATAATCTGATGCGCGTCGGGCAAAATAACACACTCGCGATTCTCCACCACACGACTCAACTCCGCGAGATTTTGAAGCGGCATGACGTCGATTTCCTCCAAAAAATCCCCGTCAAACGAGGGGAAAAAGGCGACGCGATATTCGTTCAAAATCCGAATAAAATCCATCACGTACGGCGCGTCGGGCAAATTCCGCTTCCGAATCGCCTTGAGCGAAGGGTTCAACTCCCGAATCTGACGATAAATCTCCAACGAGGGCGGGATCGGCGGTTGAAAATCAGCGAGTACGACAATCAAACCTCCGTCGCTCACGAAGTTCGCGGCATTTTTCACGGCGCGAAAGATGTTGCGCCACCTTTCGTCCGGGTCGTCGCCCCCGTGAGAAACGGTCGCAATCGCGCACCCCGCCTCGAGTCGCGCGGCAGGTCGAGCGCCCCAAAGTTCAGAGTATTCGGCATATCCCGCTGCGTCCATTTCGTGAAACGCACCCGCCGCGAGATTTTGGAAGCGCCCTGCCCCCTTTTTTCTCGGCGCAAGAGACGCTTGAAAAAACAACGCAACACCCAACTGCCTCGTAACCTCAGCCGCCTCCGCCTCCAACTCGTCGCGCTCCTCCTCCAAATTGAAACGATTTCGCGTTTCGAGATCGGAAAAAAGGGGATAAATCGACGTATGCACGCCCCAATACCCCTTCGCGCCGCGCGGCAAATAAAACCCGATCGGCAAGACAAAATCCGCCTCAAACAACTCGCGACTCACGACCAGCGACTCGTTTGCCTCGTTGAGTCCGAGAAGGGCTAAATGTTCCTTTTTCTCTGGATCGTGCACGATAAACGTTGTGCGCTCCCTCATCCACTCCTCGGGAAGGATTTTCTCAAGCTCCAACGAGAAAAACGGCGCGTTTGGCGAATCGTGAGCCGACAAAAGGATCGCGACGCGCCCCGGTCGATGAGGCTCGTCCAACGCCCAGAGGTACTCGAGAATCGCTTCGAGAATCGCATCCCTCATCGGCAGCCCAGGCGCGACCGGCAGAACGACGGAATCCCCCTGAATCAAACACTCCCGCAGCGGTGGGTAGCCCTGGGGAGCGTCCAACGCTGCGCAAATCCGCGCCTTAATCTCGTCGTCCGCAATCGCGTTGCCAGTTTTCGCGTCGCCAGTTTTCGCGTCATCGAGATACACGCCGTGAAAATAAAGGATATTCTCCGACGGAATATCCCACTCTATTTCGGAATCCTTTCCGTAAGAAAGTTGTACTTTCATTCTGATTTCCCTGTTTTTTGCAGCGCTTTTTCGATCGAACAAACGTAGACGAAGTGAAAATCATGGTCGGGATACCACTTTTCGATGATTTTCTTGTCCAAAAACGCGCTCTCATCCATGCGTTGAACGAAAAGTTTCTTCGTGATAAAAACAAGCTCTGACTCCTCAAAATAAGGTGTCTCGCCGCAAAAGAGGGTGTGGAGTCCCGACTTCGCGATTTTGTCCTCGTCCCGCCCGGAGGTGGTGCCAAGGTAGGTGAGCGTTTTGCGTTGCGCCTCGCCTAAAAAGCAGAGCGAAAGCGTCTCGGCAGCGTCGACAAACTCCCGCGTGTAGCGTTGCGGACGAATAAAAACGAACGCGACGTTTTTTTGCCAGAGAACACCCAGCCCGCCCCACGACGCCGTCATGGTGTTCACGCGATCGCCCGCCGCCGCACTCACCAACATCCAATCCTGCCCAATCATTTGGAACGGATTCCGCGACAATTGTGCCACGTCCTTTATTTCTTCAAACATTTTTCACTCCATTTTCCTATTTTTTCCGCTCGCAAACATAATCCAACAACTGAGAGAGCGCCTCTCTGTTGGCGAACAATTCTCCCGGCGTCTCGGCAATCGCCAACTCGCGCAGCGTTTGAACGTATCGTCGCGACGGCTCAAGTCCCAAGCGCGCCGGCCACGTGATTTTGCCCTTGTCGTCGTCTTTCTGAACCTGCTTGCCCATTTCCTCGACGGTCGAAGTCGCGTCGAGAAGGTCGTCCGTGATTTGAAACATCAGTCCCAAATACTGCCCAAAAAGTCCGAGACGAAAGATTTGCTCCTCCGTAGCGTCGCCCACCGTTGCGCCCATCATGAGCGCCGCAGCAATGAGCGCGCCCGTCTTTCGATCCTGCATCGACTCAAGCGGCACCAAGTCGACATCGAACGAGGAATTCAACAAAACATTCGAACGCACCTCTTGAAACTCGCGACTCAGGTCTTCAAAAAGCCCGTGCAAAATGCCGAGTGGCAAAATGGGACGGCGCGCCTCCTCGCGAAACGCAACGTCGTCCATTTGTCCACCGACCATGCCGAACGCGCCAGCCGCGCGAGACAAGATTCGACCGCAGCGGGTCGCCCTCGACGGCGTGATTTTGAGAATGGTCTCAAACGCGAGCGTCTGGAGCGCGTCGCCAGCTAAAATGGCGGTCGCCTCATCGAATTTTTTGTGGCACGTCGGTCGCCCACGGCGCAAGTCGTCGTCGTCCATGGAGGGGAGATCGTCGTGAATCAATGAGTAGGTGTGAATCATCTCGATGGCACACGCCGCCAAGAGGGTGTCCTCGAGACGCGCGTTCGAAAAAACGCCCCCCGTCGCACCCGCTCCCAAGAAAACCAAAAGCGGACGAAAACGTTTCCCCGGCGCAAGGAGCGCGTAGCGCATCGCCTCGCTCAAACGCGGCGGGCATTCCAAACCCACCTCGTCGCACACACTCTCCAATCGCTCATTGGTCAAACGGAGCGCAACCTCTCTCCATTCCTCCAAAGACGCGCCGATTTTTAATATTTCCACCTCTCTGCCTCACTCCCAAAATCAAAGTACGACACACATAAAAGAGAGACGCCCTTCTCGTGTGAGAAAAGCGTCTGAATTCCGACCAAAAGGTCCAACTTTAGTGCAACAGGGCACCAAAAGTTAATTATTCCACCAAGACTTCCCGGAGATTTGATTTTCGCTACGCATCGACTCGAGGCGCGGGGATTTCTCGGACGCAAGGACGGTGGGCCATGGATTCATCGAAACGCCACCCGTCACGAACATGATCGCGCCACTTTTTCGCGCAACGACCGAGACGCTCGGCGCAAACTGAGGCACGTTTTCGAACTTCGCACACACGCGAGGATTGGTGCGCATCGCCTCGAAGGCGTAATCGACGCGCTCATATGCGTTGGATTGCGCGATAATTGCCGCAACAAAGGCGCAATCCATGCAGTTTCTCAACTGTCCGAAAATCGGCTCGACCCTTGCCAAGTCGTCGTAATTCTCGGTCATTTTCTCCGCCCAACGCGCGAAATCCTCGTTCGGCTTCCCTTTCGCGCCCTGAGCACGATCGAGAAATTCGGTCTCCGTGCAAGTCAAAACACTTCCGCCCTTGAGGTTCCACGAAAGCCCCTCTTGGTCACGCGTGATTGTCTCATAATTGGGGGCGAGCCACCATCTCGGCAACGCGCCAGAGGGGGCGGCAGACTTCATCATGCTCACGAACGACGGCAGACTCTTGAGCGGAGATTTCGTCGCGCCCATCGAGATTTGCTTCATGCGATAATCTGCGGCAGCCATCACGTACGCAAAGTGCGAGTCACGCGGCACACCCTCGATTTTCACGATCTGATCCCCAAGGGCTTCCTCCATCCCAGCGGCAATCGCTTTTGGATTGCGTGCCGCACCCAAGGAAGAAGCGTAGGCGCTCATTCTCTCCAACCCCTCGGCTGAAGGATCAATCGAAACGGAGAAAATGGGGCGTTCGCGACCTGCGGCGGCATTCATCGCCTCGACCAAATCCTGAAGGAGCAGGATTGGCTTGCCGCTTTTCTTGCCGACAATCACGCCTTTCGGTCCGACCGTCCAACCTTCCGCAGGTCCGACGAGAACAATGTCGTTCTGCTCGGGATAAATGAAGACAAACTCAATCGCCGTCAGCCCCCCGAGATACCGCACGGCATCGGGAATGGGTTCCCCAGCCGTCTCGCAACGGAGGATTGTTTCGTTGATTCCGCGAAGAGAAACCTTTCTGGCGTCGTTCTCACGATCCAAGCCCTTGGCAATCGGCTCAAGAGCGTCGCGACGCGCCTTCTCCAAACGAGACATCGCGTCGACACTCGCCAAGGAAAGGAGACCTTTGGCGTCGATCATAACGCCACCGACGGAACTATCATCATTATCATCATAAGTCTGAGCGTTCGCCACGCCGCCCACGACGAACGTCAACAAAATCGCTAACAGCATGCTCCAAAAAGAACGCAGCATATCCTAACTCCTGACCTTTAAACCTAATCAAACGGGCAAAAAACCAAACGGGCAAAATGAAATTCACTCGCGACCTATATCATACACCATTTTTCGACAAAAGAAAATGGTCTCCCCGTGAAATTCCGGAAATTTTTGCGAAAAATACACAACACAAACGGCGCAACCCGAAAGATCCGCGCATTTTGTCGGAAACTTCGGGCTTCGCCGTTGCAAATTGAGGTGCGTTTCTTACGCAAGGGACTGTCGGCGCCGCTTCACGCCTCGGAACGCGACAAACCCAACACCGCAGAGCAAAAGGAACCATGAAGCTGGCTCGGGGACTTCTGGCACGCGATCCGCACCGATGGTGTAAAAGCCCGTCTGTATGTCACCCATATCCAACATGAACTGGAGCGACGTGCCGTCAAAAAGGGCAAAATCGCTGATTTGCTCAAATGTGTCCTCCGCGTTCTCCTTGAACATGAGCGCCCACAGCGTGTCGCCCGAGAAAGCATAATCATAGAGTGCATCCTCGGAATCGAACCCGAAGACCACACTTCCCTCCGTTCCTTCTGCCGAGAGGTTGGTGATTTTCCACTCTTTGTCCCAAAGCCACGCATCTTGCGTCGTGCCATCGAGTCCCACCACCTGTTCCTTGGTGTACCCAAAAGCCTCATCCGTGTTGGAGACGACAATCAACTCGCTCCCGGTTGGCATGAAGCCCGGCGTAAGTCCCAAGTCGAACGCCGCCTTGACGCTGCCACCGTCAGCCGGAACGTTGCCCGCGATTCCAAACCCGCCAACGCCATAATTGTGGAGCGTGATTCCATGATCGGCATAGTTGCCCACCGTGAAAACTTCGCTGTTCGGCGTCCAACCGAGGTCAATGTCCACACCACTCGCATCCTGCAAACGATTCGCGGTCTCCATGCCGTATTTGAGGTAAAAATAGGTGTTGAGGAGCTGCTGTTGATGGTCGTTGAGCGCGGAATCGAAAACAATCAACTCGGCAATACGACCATCCATAGGACGAGAAGGGTACGAACTATTGACAAAATACGAACCAATCGTAGCCGTCAGAGCGGTGTTGGCACCAGCAAACGCGGTAATGAGATGGACGTCCGTGGCGGGAATACTTGTATCGCCACCGTTCCAAGTATAGGAGCCGTTGTTAGCAAAATCTCCGGTGTTGCCACCTGTGCCGGTTCCCTGCCATACGTTATTTGTCTCGTTATAGCGGATACCAAGGTCCGCACCGCTGTTTCCCCACAAGCCTGCCAAGTTTCCACTTTCGCTGTCCAACTGGACGAGCGCCGCGACGGTTCTTGCTGAGGTGGAAGTCGAGCCGACCATATAGTCGCCACCACGATCGACGCCACTTTGAATCGTAAAATCAACGGCAGCGAATTCATTACCATTGATCGTGATGGTGCCGAGGTTGGGCTGGTTTGCTACGTTCGGCTGCGTGAAATTATTGTTTCCGACTGAATCCGCCCACACGGAAACGTTGCCGTCTGCATCCGTCGTGAGAGAGTCGGAATTCGAAGCGTCAAGATGATAGCTCGCGTTCGTGGCAGTCAGCAAATTCCGAAGCGTCCCATCGCCGTTGGTCATCACTTTGGGAGTGATGGTCTCGGTCGTGTTTCCAAAGAGTTCCCACTCGCCAAGCTGCGTGGCTTGTCCTTGTGTGCCCGTGATCTGAAGCCGGTAGTGCGAATACGCCTCAGGTGTGGTAAAGTCCGGCGTCGAGACGACCGTGCTACCCAGAGAAGTCTGAACCGCCGACTGCTGAGCAGCATTGAGAACCGAGGAAGAAATCGTGCCTCCATCTCCTGTCGTGAATGACGAAAAGAGGACGTTCGTATCATTTGTTGTGGTGAATGTCGTCCCGGTCGTGGTGTAATCGTAGGTGTAAATCGACGTCCAGTTGACGCCGTCATTCGAACCCAACACCTGCCAATTGGTAGGTGTGCGATTGTGCGGAGAATTATCGTTGGCAGTCGCGAGCGTGAAGTGCGTAAGGACGAAAGGGGCCGCGAATTCCAACTCCACGTAAGCCGGGTTGGTGTCCGAGGGAATGAATGACCCATCATACCATTTCGACTTCCCTCCGCCAGAAATCACGTTGTTGAACAGACTGACGGGACCTTCAATATCACTAAAGGGAGAATCGCCAGCAGATTGGATATTTATCCACGTTGCGGACGAATACTGCTGCCGCCATGTGGCGGTATTGAAGTTGGTGTAGCCCGACACGTCGATAAGATTGTACGGGTCCGTGATATCTCCGCCCAAAAGTCTGTCTTCAAGCGTCACGGCAGCCTCCGCACTTGCGCCGATGGTGAGAATTAATGACACCAACGCAAGCGAGAGAATGTGTCGAAAATGAGGAATGTTCATATGTTTCACCCTTGATTCCATTGAAATTTTGTGCTCAGTATAATGATGCCCCCGAAATGCGCA
The DNA here is from genome assembly GCA_030527105.1 of Planctomycetia bacterium. Lineage (GTDB taxonomy): Bacteria > Planctomycetota > Planctomycetia > Pirellulales > Thermoguttaceae > RGIG3701. The sequence continues at coordinate 17,703 of JAUNBK010000009.1, read as the reverse complement.
ATGGCAATGGCAACCCACTGTCCACGCAACACGACACCAAGTGTGGCTATATTATAGCATAGCAACACGCTTTGTCAAGAAAAAACATGGACGATTTGGGAGGATTTTTAAATTTTCTGGAATTTTTTTGTGGAATGGACGGATTTTAGCGTCTGGCGTTGGCTCGAAGAAAAACAAAAAAGGTGTGAGGCAACCCCCACACCCTCGCTAATCATCGACTGACCACGTTTTCACTGCGCGTCGCCAAGGAGTTCGCTAATCTCTTCCGACGTCATATCGCGAATCGGCTTCTCGTCGGCAGAAAGAACTCGCTCGGTGGGTACGACGCGCGGAGACGCGACCTCGTTCGGATTCGAGTATTGCTGATCCGGACGGACGAAAGGCGCCGCTGGCGTTGGAACATTGGGATTCCTCGGACGCAGCGGACGGCGGACGGCGGTTGGTGGCGTTGCGGAGTCCGACACGCGCGCGCCTTCATCCAAACCACCTTCCGGGCGCGGTCGAAAGAGACGCAAATCTGGACGCGGACGCGAGTCGGATCGCTCCATAGCGTTTAAGCGATAATTCTCCCTCTCCTCAGGCGAGAGTGTACGATAGAAATTTCTCTGCTCGGGCGTCATTAACCTGCGCTGAAGTCGTTCCTCCTGCGCGGCACGCCCGGCGGAGAATATCCCCGCCCTTCCCTCTGCGCGGGCACCACGATCCGCCCAACGCTGCGCCCATGCATCGTCCGCACACGTGCAACAACACACGAAGAGAAGCGCCACAATCCCCAGCCAGTCGAAATATTTACAAATTGCCATCCGCACACCCTTTCACAAAAATCGTTCATTTATTGCAACTCTAGTGCAACACTATCCATCATCGGTTCAAAACAACATTTTACTTCACAAATTGTGCTAAAAAAGCGAGCGTTGTCCCTGCTTCATTCTTTCCTCGGGAGAAGGAATTCCGTCGAAAATCGTGAAGACGGGGATTTCACTTCGCAATTTGTTGAGGTATTTTTCATGCGCCTCGGCAGCCTTCTGTTGTTTGATTTTCTCGCGGATTTGAGGCTGCGCATCGGCAAAAGAAAGTCGCGTAAGCTCATCCCTCTCAAGGACACGAATGATATAAAAACAGTTTTCGTCCTCGATCACCTGCGCGCTCAAAACACCGACGGGCTGAGCGAAAAGAGCAGCCTCCAACGGCTTTGAGATCAAATCTCCAGGTTTGACCCAATCCTGCTCGCCGCCATACGCTGCCGTGACACCGTGCGAGAATTGCTTGGCAACTTCCGAGAAAGGAGTCTTTTGAAGCGCAACGAGCGAACCGATTCGTACGATTTCGCGATACGCTTCCTCCCGCGACGCGAAGCGGGATTTTCGAACGACCAACTCCTCCCACCTTGCACGCGGCGGGGTCTCGAAATCCTTCAAATGCGCTTGATAATAATCGTGCATCTCCGGCTGCGAGACATCGGGATTCTGCGGGACATTTTGTCGCAGCCATTCCGAACACAAAACAGCCTCGCGGAACAGATACTTCTGCTTGAGGAGCGTCGTTCCACGCTCACGATACCACGCGTCGAGCGCCTCACGGGTCGTCACATTTGCCTCTTTCATGCGGCGCGCAAGCTCGTCCTTCTCGAAGACATTGTCGATCATCTGAATATTTTGTTTGATTCCCTCCGCCGGCATCGATCGTTGGATGTCGCAAAAGACCAACTTTATCTCAATCGCGTTGCGCAAAAACATGCGCGTGAGGACTTCTCGCCGGAGTTCCACCTGCCCGGGCGGAATCTGCGCGGCTTCTTCCGCCATAATCGCGTCGACTTTGTCCATCACGTCGCCCGCCAAAATAACCTCCGTTCCCACCTGCGCCAGCGCGCGACCGTAGGAGTAGAATTGAATGTTGCCATTCGCCAAGTCCGAGGAGTCCATCTGAAGAGAGGGAATTTGCTCCAACACGCTCTCCGTCGGGGAGATGTTCGGGTTCGTTCTTCCGAAAGGACTCTGCTCGACAAACATCGACGAAGCAGCCACGGAATCCGTCTGAGTTTCGGGCGCAGGATGCGTAGCGGGCGTAGGAGAATCTGCGGGCACGGCAGAATACGGCGTCGTCGGCAGCTCACTCGGAAGCCCGGCGGGCAGACCTGAGGGCAACTCCGAAGGAAGCGTAGCGGGGGGATACGCTTGCGCGGCAGGGACGGCAGGGACGGCTTGCGCTGGAGAATACTGAGGCGACGGGGGCAAAACCTCGGCACCTACCGTTCCTGCGGGCGTGGAACTTTGTGTCTGCAAAATCTGCGACATATCCTGATACGCAGGCGACTCGGGAAACTCCGCCGGACCGAACGGATCGTTGTGCGCGTTACTCCCGCGCGCGGCTTCTCCATCGGAGGTTTGTTCTTTTTCGTCCTTCTCTTTCGCCCACGGGAAGCGAATTACGATCCCCTTTTTCGCCTCGCTTTTCTCTTTTTCCTTTTGCTCCTCGCGACTCATGAACGCAGCGTTGCCCGATTGGGGCGGAGAGTTCGAGGCAGCGGCAGCGCCCTGAATCGACCGCGCGCGCGAAGAATCCGAAACAGACCATTGAGACGAATCGCCAACCGCCTCCGAGGCTTGGGTTTCGGTCTTCTTTTTCTTCCACCACTGCGCCTTGGCGTCCGAAGAAACGAACCCCAACAGCAGTCCAATCCCGAGAAAAAGGACGAATGAACGACAGCTGCGATTTCTCTTATTCATGCTATAAAGTGTGGCTTGGGTACAATCATTATACTCATCTGTTCAAAACGACATAATATATATAAACAAAAAAGCCCATTTAGCGCAAGAGCAGTTCGACATAATTCAACATTTTTTCGGAATCTGGCGGAGAATTTTTTACCTCGTCGTCCATCGGAAGGTACGCGCTTGTCTCGTCCGCAATCCGAAGCGACTTCCCCATTTTGCCAATCTTGCGAAGTGCGAGTGGTTCGATCGCCTTGCGTGAATAAAAGTGGAGGACGATAAAATCGTTTTCCCGACGCACGGTGTGGATTAATCGTTGGTGCGCGTGAATTCGAATCCGAAAAACTTGAAGCAGTCGCGCAAGCGGCGGGGGAATCGGGCCAAAACGATCTTTCATTGCCAACTCCAATTCCTCGATATGTTCCACCCTCGTGCAGCGCGACAATTGGCGATACAAATCGATTTTCGCGCGCATGTCGGGGACGTATTCGTGAGGAATGTATGCCGAAACGGGGAGATCGACGTCCGTTTCGACTGTTTCGCGCGGTGGCATTCGACGCAACCTCCGCACGGCATTCTCCAACAAATCGCAATAAAGCTCGTACCCAACGAGAGCAATCTGCCCGCTTTGTTTTGCGCCTAAAATGTTGCCCGCGCCGCGAATTTCAAGGTCGCGCATGGCTATACTAAACCCCGCACCCAGGTGGGAAAACTCCTCAATCGCCTTGAGTCTTCGAATAGCCGACTCCGTCATTCCTTGCTTATCGTTCACAATGAGATAGCAATACGCATGGTTTCGAAACCTCCCCACGCGCCCCCGCAGCTGGTGCAGCTCCGCGAGTCCATATCGATCGGCATTGTCGATAAAAATCGTGTTGGCGTTGGGAATATCCAACCCGTTCTCGACAATCGTGGTGCTTACCAAAATGTCGCACTCGTGATTGACGAAACGCAGCATCACGTTTTCGAGTTGTTTCTCAGGCATTTGCGCGTGCCCCACCTCGATTCTTGCGTCCGGAACGAGTTTGTGGAGCATTCTCGCCGTCGCGTCGATGTCGTATACTCGATTATGTACGAAATATATTTGTCCCTCGCGATCCAGTTCCCTTCGAATGGCGTTTTTTACGATATCTGGATTGAACCTCGTCACGATGGTCGAGACGGGCATCCTCCCCTCGGGGGGCGTTTCGAGGCTCGATATGTCTCGAATTCCCAGAAGCGACATGTGGAGGGTGCGCGGAATCGGCGTTGCCGTCATTGTGAGGACGTCGACCGTCGAGCGAAAACGCTTGAGGGACTCTTTAATCTCGACGCCGAACCGCTGTTCCTCGTCAATAATCACCAGCCCGAGATTGTGGAATCGAATGTTGGCGCTCGCGAGTCGATGAGTTCCGATCAAGATATCCACGGACCCTTTTTCGACGCGCTTGAGAACCTCCCTTTGCTCCGAGGCGGACGAGAAGCGGGAGATGGACTCGACGACAATGGGAAACGCCGCCATTCTTTGCGTGAAAGAGCGCCAATGCTGCGCCGCTAAAATCGTCGTTGGGACAAGGACTGCCGTTTGATAGCCCGCTTCCGCCGCCGTGAAAGCCGCGCGCATGGCGAGTTCCGTCTTGCCAAAACCCACGTCCCCGCAAAGCAGACGATCCATCGGCTTCGTCTGAGCCATGTCGGCACGAATCGCGCTCGCCGCCTCGAGTTGGTCGGGAGTCTCGGCGTAAGGGAAGAGGGCGTCGAACTCGTTCTGGAGTGTCGTCCCCGTCGGAAACGCAATCCCCGGCTTCGACGCACGCTGCGCCTGAATTTCGAGCATTTCGGACGCCAAATCGACCACGGACTCCGAGACCGATTTCGTCAAATTCCGCCAAACTTTTCCTCCGTAGGTCGAAAGTCGCGGCGGCGTCCCACTCGTGTTGATGTACTTTTGAACCAAACCTATTTTCGTCGCGGGAACGTAGACCATCACGTTGTCGCGAAATTCGAGCGCCAGATGTTCCTCCGCCCCCGCCGCGTTGGGCTTCATGCCGACCGAGACATCTTGAGGGGATTTTTCCCCCTTCGATTTGAGCGGCTCAAGGAGTTTGAGTCCATGATATCGTGCGATTCCGTGAGAAATATGGACGACATAATCCCCCTCGCTTAAGTCGGAGAAAGAATCGATCGCCTTGGTGATTGCTTTTGTCGCGATTTTGGGAATCGTCTGCGCCTCGTCCCTCCCGAAGAGCGCGGCACTCGTGAGAACCAACGCGCGCGAATCGATGAGACGAAATCCGTGGGAGATGCTGCCGACACGCAGGTGGAGGGCGTTGTTTTTCGCGGGAAGACTCTCCTCGAGCAACGACGCGACGCGCGCGGATTCCGCCTCGTTGGGCGAAAGAAGATAGACCTGCTGCCCCAGCGCGTAGCGTTCCAATTCGTCTTTCACGCGCGAGAAATCGCCGCTGAAGCGCTCCACGGACTCCATAGGGAATCGAAACGTCTTGCCAAACGCGCTCTCACCCACCGCTGAGACGGAGAGAAAGGGGAAATCCATGGCGCGCCGAAGGATTTGCTCAGTCGTGAAAAACGCCTCGGCACCCTCCTGCGCCTCGCGAAAACGCTTCCCCTGAATCTGCGTCTCCTCAGGTTCGAGAATCATAAATAGCGATTCTTTATCCAAAAAATCACATAATTCCGCCCCTTTTTCCACGCCGGGCGGCTGCATGATCGGAAGAAACGACCCAATTTGGGCGGCATCCAACCGTTCTAAACTCCTTTGCGACTCGAGATCGAACGTGCGAATGGAGTCGATTTCGTCGCCAAAAAACTCGATTCTCAACGGAACGTCCCACTCCACGGCAAAAATGTCGATCAGCCCTCCGCGCACGAAAAACTCGCCGGGATATTGTACGGCAGAAGTGTTTTGGAAGCCATGAGAGACGAGCCAGTCCGCGAGAGTGTCGAGTTGCAAAGCGTCTCCCGCGCGCAAAGAAATCGACTCGCCACGAAGCGTTTCAGGGGTGGGATTCGACCACAAAAGCGCCTGAATAGACGCCACGACCACATGCGGCTCGCCATCCGAAAGCGCCTTGAGAACGCGCAGGCGCTCGCCCACCGTGGCGTCCGGGATGATGAGCGCCAATCGATCTTCATCCGCAGAATCCACCCCCTCAAACCAACGACGTTGGAGCGGGGGAAAATAAAGCGCCTCACGCTCGTTAAAAAGTCGAAAATCAGAGACAATATTCCGCGCAATCTTTTGAGTCGGCGCGACAATGACGCACGTTTTCTCGGGCGCTTCGTGCGACAACGCCGCCGCGAGCAGAGACGCCCCAGCCCCCCACACACCCTCAATGTGTGGCGTTTTGCGACTCTCAACAAGCGAAAGAATCGCGTGCTTCTCGCAAAAGGAGAGCGCGTGCGTTGTGATTTCTGGTAAAACTTCCATTTTTTACCCTTTTTGATAAGAGACAAACAAGTCCGACCATTGTACCCTATTTCAACCTTTTGCGCAAGGGAGGGGGCAAGAGTCTTCAAATTTGCGTTATACTCGTTCTCCTTTAAAATTCCCGTTTTATGCGACGCTTTGCGAGCCGTGGTGCGTAGCTCCAACGGCGAACAGAACGGGAAATTTCAACGCGAAGTATTATAAAACGGGAATTTTAAGACAGAACGAGTGTAAATCACGATGAGTCTCAATGTGCGGCAGAAGTCGAGAGTGCCAAAATCGTGCGCCGTCAGCTTGATGAAAAGGGGTTTTTGCCTATTTTTCCAAAAATAACCAGCAATATTTGTGCAACGCAAGAAGTTTCCCGGCAATTGGTATGGGTGGTTTTGTCGTAAGTTCTGGTTCAAACACGACTTCCGTTTGCAAAGTTCTTAAAAAAACTGTGAGAGAAAAACGGGAGACTTGACCATTAAAAGTCGCCTAAAATACCCCAATTTAACTCAAAAGAAAAAAATTTTGCAAAAAATTTGCCATAAACGCTTTTTCCCTCTTGACTTAATTGCAACATCGTCTATAATTACGTCTGTCGTTGGGATGAGTGTGCTATTGAATAGGTATACAAAACAACAAACTTCCACAGTTTCCAAAAAATAGAGAATTTGAGAATAATTTCTTTCCCGTTTTGGGAGCGCTGGCTGTTGTTTGTTTGGGGCCCTGTGGAAGGGGTGTTGTTTGGCAATGGTTTAGCGCTCCCTTTTTTTCTTGTGTGTGGATGTTCTTCGCCTTCAGCAGTTGGCGCTGTTCAATGTCTAGAAATAATTCAGAGCATTTTTCTGTGGAAAAGACCGTTTTCTTGAGACTTTTGTAATACTTCTCGTTGAAATTTCCAACGCGGACGGCATCGGAAATTTCAACGAGGAGATCGTAAAATCATCTTCGCCACCCACGTCGGGAGGAGGCATTTTGCGTGGAATTCACGGAAAGCTGACGCCCATTACGCGGAGTAAGTGCGCTCGTCTTGGTGCCCTGCTCGCCTGTATCGACGCCCAATTCCTTGAAAAGCACGTCCAATGCTTTGCGCAGCTGCGGGTCGCTGAAGGGTTTCGCCTCGGACTTCTGCACGTTGTGTGTGCGCAAATCCTGACGACTCATTCGATCCTCCATGAGCGACGCGAGTTGCTGAGGCGTCATGGCGACGTGGTGCTCCTCGTTTGGCACAACGCCCCACTCGTCGGATTCCGCCGCACCCTCGACGCGATGGATGTTTTTCCCGTTGGGTCGAAAATAGCCGGCCGTCGTTAATTTCAACGCGCTCGCCCCGTCCTCCAACTCGACGACGTTTTGCACGCTCCCTTTGCCCCACGAACGCTCACCAACGATAATCGCACGATTATTGTCTTGGAGGCAAGCCGAGACGACCTCGCTCGCGCTCGCGCTATATTGATTGATTAAAATGACCATCGGGACGCTCGCACAAATGGTTTTCTCTTTGGAGGCGTTCCACACTTGCTCCTCCGTATTGCGCCCCTTAGTGCTCACGATCCTGCCGTCGTCAAGGAACATGTCGCAAATATCGACCGCAGCAGGGAACAAACCACCGGGGTTGAAGCGCAAATCAAGAATCAGCCCCTTCATTTTCGGCTCGTCATTTTCGTCACGCTCGTTCACGAGAGCATTGAGAACGCGTCGCATATCCCTGGTCGTCTCTGGAGCAAAGGAAGAGATGCAGATGTAGGCGATGCCGTTTTTCTCGTCGAGCCAATGATTCCACGAGTCGTCCTCGTTGCGATCGAATCCCAAAACGGTCTCGAGAGTGATAATCTCGCGCACAATTTCCAAATCGAACGGGTCGGGTCGCCCCTCGCGCCGCAGCTGGAGGGTGATTGGAGTTCCGATCTCCCCCTTCATGCGCTCGATAACGTCGTCAAGCGACAAGCCCTCGACGGACTCCCCGCCAACTTTGAGAATTTGGTCTCCAGAGAAAACACCCGCTTCGTACGCAGGCGTCCCCATGAGGGGCGAAACGACAATAATTTTCCCGTCGCGCGAATGGACTTGAACGCCGATGCCGCCGAATTTGGAATCAATATTTTTTCGGAACGACTCCATTTTGTCCGGCGCAATGTAGTTCGAATACGGGTCCAATTTTTTGATCACGCCGTTGATTGCCGCTTCGATAAGCTCCTCCCGCGACACCTGATTGACGTAGTTGCGTGAGACCTGATCAATCGTGTCGATGAGGACGCGATATTGTTCGAAAGAGTCCGACTTTGGAGCGGAATCCTCTTTCTCCGCCGCATTTGCGCCGCACGCGAGCACGAGCGCAATGCCGTAGAGCAAAAAAGGGAGCATTTTTTTATTCATCGTTTAAGTCCTTGTTTTTGTGATGAAACGAATTTTAATATTTTTCGTTAGAATTTATTGTTTTGTTCGCCGTTGGAATTTTGCGGGAGTTTGGGGAGGCGATCATTCCGCAGGGGCATCTTGCGGCTGCGCTTGAAGCCTCGGCAGCTTCGGAATCGGTGGTCCCTGCGGCTTCTCGAGCCAAACCTCGTCCATCTCAACGGCATCGACGTCGCGCCTCAAAAGCATATAAATCACGGCGCTCGCTGAGGCAAAAAAGATGAATCGAAACGCCAACGGCAGCCAGCCAAAGGCAAACGACCAAAACCACAGCCACTCGCTCTGCGCCTCGAAAATGGGAAGGTTTCTCTGCATCGCAAGGCGCAAAAGATCGACGGACAGCATGGCGAAAATGGAGATTGCCGAGTCACCAAAGTAAAAAAAACCAACGGCAACGAGGATATAAAACAAAAATCGAAGCGGACGCTGCCACGTGTAGGCGTAGGCACGGCTCAGCGCGTCAAAACAATCGGAATTTTCCGCGACGAGAGCGCAAAGGAGGAGCCAGCTACCGACCAAAGCGCCAATCACGACGAAAAAAACGAGCCAGTTGAGCAAAATCGCAAACGGCGCGACAAAAGCAATCGCACTCTCCGGCAAAAAACACGTGAGCCAAAGCGGGAGGAGCAAAATCGCAATCCCCACGACCATATAAAAAAGCGCGGCGCCGAAACTCACCATCTTGCGGCACACCAATCGGGACTCCGACCAAACTCGAGCGCGGACGCCCGTCGCGACGCGAATCGCCGTGAGACGCGCGATCATCATCCACAAAAAGAGACTTGCAAAAAATATCCACGCAAAGACCAACCACGAAACCCACGAGAGTTGGCTCAACACCTCATACACATCGGACAAAAATCGACACGAAGATTCAGGCTCAGGATTTTTCGCAGCGGAACCCACTTCCGAGGCTGCGTTTTCTTCGAGCGGGAGGCAATCAAGGAGAAGCGCGTCGTTCGGAGCGTCGTTCGAGACAACCTCCTCCAACTCGCTCCATTCGGACGACGAGGCGGGGAAAAAATATCGAAAAACCTGGGCGGAGAAAGATTCTTCGCGCTGCACCACGGAGTGCCGCTCAAGGAACGAGGAGAAGTTTTGCTCCTTTGGAACGAAGCCACAAAAACTCCAACACAACCACGCGGAGAACAAAAGATGCGCGAGCACGAGGAGAGAAAGACGAAAGGAAAAACCGATCTGAATAGCGGACACCAAACGAAGCCAGGGACAAATCTCCAGCCAGTCGAGAGCGGAGACGACGCGTTGATTCGTCTTATTATTCATAACAAAAACTCTACAATCTCACGATAGTAACGCGCCGCCCCCATCGAGACGGTCGCGCTTTTTTTCGCACAATCTTTCCCCAGAACGCAATCGTGCCCGCTGCTTCCAACGGACTACAAGCCGACTTGTGGCTTTGTATTGATAATCGTTTCGTCGGCGATTTGCCGTCTCGTGCTGTCGCTGTCCTTGGAGTAGCGCCTTTGAGCGTCTTTCACGAGGTCTTGCGCCTCAGCTTGATTCCCACCCGCGTTGAGTGCAAGGGCAAGGCGGCACAAAACGACCGCTTGGACGGCAGCACTATCAATCGTCTCGATCGCCTCTTTTGAGCGCTCGGCATACGTCTGCATTTTCTCCAACGCTTTCGCGGCGGCGTAGGCATTCGCCATGTCGGCAAACATTTCTGCTCTTTGTCTGGGCGTCTCGGCACTTTCCGCCAGAGCGTCAATTTTCTCGGCAACAATGTCGCACCCGCTCTCCTGCCCGAAAGAGGCGAAAGCGTCCGCGACCCTAAAATAAAGGGAAGAACGAATGACTTCGTCACTCACTTGCTCGGCTTCACCCAACGCCCTGGTGAGCGTTTCGGAGGCGTCCGCTTCCGCATTGAGGGCACCTTGTGCCTCGGCAACACGAATGAAGACGTTCATCCGATCCTCCGCGCGCAAGCCCTCGGGGAGGTGCTTGAGCGTCTCGGTCGCTTCCTTTAGGGCACCGCGGGCTTTGCCTTGATTGCCAAGAGAAGAATACCCCTTTGCGACTTGAGAATAGGCGCTGATTCGCTCCTGGACGTCTTCAATTTCCTTGCAGGCTTTCTCCGCCGCCCCCATGGTGCTCAACGCGCCGGCGCGATCCTTCAAAAGCTCCTTCTGGCGCAACGCGAGTTCCGGCAGCTGAATCACTTTTGTTTGCGGGTCGGCATTCAAAGCCGACTCAATCTCGCGCAGAAGAGTCATTCCACTTTGCGGATCGTATTTTTCACCCTTCCCACACCCCACGAAAAGCGGGATGAGCAGACCCACGCCCGCCAATAAGGCAAACACTTTTTTCATAATCTCTCTCCCGCCCTTAAGGCAGTTCTGAACCCAAAAATGGATCGATCAAAAAATTTTCACTCTCAATTTTGACGGCATTCCACATGAAAAACGAAATTAAAAGACAAAATGAAGCCCATCCAAACGCGCCTTCGTCTCTTCCATGAGTTGGTCCTCAGCCGCCTCGTCGTCCGCGACGTACGTGACGCTGAAGCGCAAATAAGCGCCCGCATTATCCCACGGAACCGTGCAAATTGAACATTGCGTAATCAAAAATTGGCTGCACTCTTCCGCATTCTCAAAAACAACGCCGTTCGCCAAGCCTTTTGGACTTTTGACGTACAAAAAGTACGACCCGCCGGGCACGGAGCATTGGAATCCAACGCTTCGAAGCATGGCGACGAGCTTCTTCAGACGGCGGAGGTATTTTTCGTGCGTCTCACGCGGGATTGAATCGTCGTCCAACGCCGCCGCAGCCGCTTTTTGAATCGCTTTGAACTGCCCTGAATCGCTGTTGTCTTTGACGTCCCCATAAGCGCGAACGAGGAGCGGATTGCCACAAACCCAGCCCATACGCCAGCCGATCATGTTCCACCCTTTGGACATGGAGTGGACTTCGACCCCCACATCCATCGCGCCGGGCGTCTCCAAGAAACTCCTCGGTCGATCCTCGTGGCTCAACATGATGTGGGCGGCATCCTGCACCACGACAATTTTGTGCGTTTTTGCGAAATCAACCACCCTCTCATAAAAACGCGCGTCGGCATACTTCCCCGTCGGACTATTGGGATAATTAATGACGAGGAGCTTCGCACGCTTGAGCGTTTCTTCCGGGATGGAATCGAAATTTGGATAAAAATCATTCTCGGGACACAACGGGAGATTATAAACCTCGCCTCCGCAATAACGCGTGTGGGTCCCGGCAACGGGGTAGCCCGGCGTGGTCATGAGCGTCACGTCTCCCGGATTGATGAAGCACTGCGGCAACATTGCGAGCGCGGGCTTGGATCCGATGCTGTGGATAATCTGCGTTGCGGGGTCCAAATCGACTTGAAACCAACGCTTCATGAAGCGCGCAACTGCGTTTTGAAAATCGATAATACCATTGTCGGCATAGCCACAATTCTCACGCAGCGGAGCCTCGAGAGCCAATTTTTCCACCACACCCGGCGCGGCAGGCGAGTCGTTTTCTCCGATGCCGAAATCTAAGAGCCGACGTTCAGGAAAATCCGCGAGAGCCTTGCGTTTCGCGCGCTTTATCTTCTCGAATTTATAAATTTCCGTGTTTTTTCCATACTGCGCACCACCGATGCGTTCCGCAAACAACTCTTGAAAATACGGCTCAGACATAATCTTTCATCAAAAACAAAACCATCCGCCAGACGTTCGAGATCGAACAACCCCCGACGTCGGACGGTATCAACCCAAAAATGATAAACACTTTGCGCTATTTTAACGCTTTTCCCTCTTTTTGACAAGGAGTACACTCGAAATTCATCCCGAAAAAGAGAAAAATTTCGCCTTTTTCGGCATCAGGAGCCAATCCTCATGAGAGTTTTCGGAAAAAACACGTTCGATAATGGAGATTTTTTCACCCAACTCACCCCTTTTCGTCAGGAACATTTTTTCACCAACAGGCACAATCGGTGGAACCAATCCATTTTCGTGCTCGAGCGCAAAAATATTCTCCACCTCCGCACGATTCCGCTCCACTCGACGTGCGAGGTTTTCTCCCGATTCAAGCTCAGGAACTCCCGAAACGAGCGTTGGCACGCTGGAATTTTCCAACGTGTTCGAAATTTCTAACACTTCCGCCTCCTCCATCAAAACGCCCGTAGGCGCTGCGTTCGACTCGGCAGTTTCGCACAATAGGGTGTCGTCTTGCGAAATATTACCCAGAGAAATATCGTCGTGCACAATTTCACTCAACGTTCCCGCATCCAAAGGAAGCGCCGCAAGTGCCGCGAGTGCCGATGAATCTGCCGAGGCGGAAGTTGCCGTGTTGGTGCCCGACGCCCAAGCCGATGGCAGCGTGAGCGTCTCAAATTGCGACTGGTTTTTGGCGAAGTTGAGGATAAGATCGATCAAATCTTGCGCCTCCACACACCCATTGGAATTGAAATCGGCGGCAAGATTTTCGCCTTTGGATCCATATTGACGAATGAGCAAAATCAAATCGTCGACATGAATCTTGCCGTCGTTGTCCAAATCGTAAGGCGCGCGCCGCACCTGCGTGGCTAACTCACTCTCCCCAATCGCAAACGCGGTGGAATCGACCCTTTCGAGCACGCCATCCGCCGGGAGCGCGTTAAAATAGCACACGCCGACGCGCTGGGTTTCGAAAGGTTCCGCCAAAGTTGCCGAGACTTCGATCTTCACGCGATAAATCGTGCGCTCTCCCTCCGTTCGAGTCTCCTCAATCGAAAATTGCAGCGCCTCGTGCGTCGAAAAGAGCGATTCGAGCGAATACAACGCGGCATGGCACGAAATCTCGACGTGCCACACGCTCCCCGGGGCAAGCTCCAGCCCGGCAGGCGTCCAAAATTCCACCGCTGCCTCGACGCCCTGAATGAGATAAGCCGCGACCGAGGGAATTTCGCCATTGGTTTGCGCCACGCTTTCTTGCGCCAAACTCTCCGTTTTGCTTCGGAGGAGAAGCGAGAAAGGAGCGTCTGCCGCGCGAAAATTCAACACGCCCTCGTGCGTCTCGGAGACGGCTTCGACGCAGCTTTCTCCCTGCGCCAAAACGCGAAAATAATACGTTGCGGAGGAATTCAAACCCTCAAGCGTGTGCGCTCCCGCAGCGTCGAAATCCACAAATTGCGCGTTGCTAAAATCGGACGAAAGAGTGTACTCGACACGATAATTTTGCGCGTGCGCCTGTTCCTCCCACGAAATCACAAACGCGTTGTCCGAGTCGTTGAGCGCAAGCGTCACGACGGGAGAAATCAACTCGTATGGCGAAATACTCACGTCGGCAGAAACGACGCACTCGAAAAACCCGGCACGTTCGACTTTCGCCCACACTTTGTACTCTCCCGCCGCGACGAAAGAGGGGAGTGTCGCGTCAAAATTCTCTCCATCGATGCTGTAGGAAATAGTGTCGCCCGGCTCCGCGCCCAAAATTTGCGGCGTCCACGACTCCCCATCATACACCTTCGTGACACCCGCGAGACTCACCCCTTCGATCGTGCTTTTCGACGTGCGGAACGTTGCGCTCTCGGCAGACGACGTGGCGTAATTTCCCTCCCCAATCGCACGGATCGAAAGAACGTACTCCGTGTCGCGCGTCAAGTTTTGAATTTCATATGAATTCGAATCGACCGTTGCACTCCCTCCGTCCCACGCGATTTCGTATGCTGAGGCGTTTGGGATTGCGTCCCAACGCACACTGGCGGCGGAGTCGGAGACGTTTTCGACCACAATATTTCCCGGCGTCGCCAACACGCTCGGCTCAACGACCACCGTTGCCTCGCACGTCCAATCCGTATAATCGGCACGTCGGACGAGCACCCAAATCGTCGTGTCGACCACATTCGTGAAGGTTGGTGCTTCGGAGGAATAATGACCCCCATCGGCACTATAAAGCACCTCGTCACCCTCGAGAAGTCCCGAGACGCGCAGCGTGTGCGGTTCCCCAGAATACACGACGCGAATATTCTCCACGGAGACGCCGACGATCGTTCCTTTGTTCGTGAAAATGGAAGTCGAATTCGAAACGGCAGCGTCCACGCCGCCCGTTGCGAGCGCCGTCACGCGGAAATAATATTGTCGATTGAAGTCCAAACCCTCAATCGTTTGGCTCCCGGCAGAGTCGAACGGGATCGAAATCGCGTCGGAAAAATCCGCACTCAACGCATATTCAAACAAGTAGGAATCCGCCCAGCTCACGTCGTTCCACGAAACGATCGCGGCATTGTCTCCCGAAAGTTGCGCCTCCAACGTTGGTGGGGTGAGGGAGACTTCCGTCGCGAAACTCCCAGAGACGAAGTATTGTCCCAGAGAAGCGTAATTTGTGTAGTAGACGGTTCCGCCGACCGTTTTTCCGTCGCCCGAGACGACCAAATAATAAGTCCCCGCCGCGAGCGTCCCACTCAAAGCGGCATTGATCGAGTCGGTCGATTGCGCGCTCCAGACCGTTTCGTAATTTTCGTTGAGCAAGTCGGCACGAATGTCGAGGTTGGACCACGTCCCAACGCCGACGATTTCAAGCGAGAGCACCCCTTCCGTTTGCGTCTCGAAAACAAAAACGTCGTTGTCCGTGTTTCTCTCGATGATACCTTGGTTCGAAAGGAGCAGTCCCTCGGAAGTCGTCCCTGCAAGGAGAGACGAGGGAGACGAATCGAGCGTGTCTGCCGTCCAGGAAGCGCCACTAAAGGACGCGTGGTCGTCGTCGCGATACGGAAGATACTGCGTGATAATCGACAAATCGTCTTGATCCCCGCTCGTTGGGTAAGAATAACTCACGGCTCCGTCGTACGTTCCGTCGCTCCATTGGGTCATTTCTACATTGTACCCCGCGCCCATAATGGGTGCCCAACCGTTGGCTCCATAATAATATTCGATCGACGCGCTGGTGTGCCCTCGATGTCCCAGCCCCACCGTGTGTCCCACTTCGTGCGAAATCACCTCGGCAATGGTCTTTTTACTCGACGCATATTCCGTGAAAATAAACGCGGGTGTGTCCGAGGAGTACACGAAACTCTTTTGGAACGAAACGCCGGCGGCAGACTCTCCGAGGAAACACCCTCGCGAAATCACGCAGCGCACGCCCCACGCCGCGTCGGAACTCCCCGAGTAGCGCAGCGCCTCCAAACCAGGGAACTCCGTCGTGACGTCCACATTAAAAGGCGCATAATCTTCCGCCACCCGCTGCCAAATCTCGTAGATCGCCGCCAATTCCGTCTGCGTAAAGCCAGTCGTCCCTCCGGTCGCGTAGGGCTGATGAACGATCATGTCCGCTCCATACGTGCTATTCCACCCGGTGCCGGTCGTGATGTGCCCCGTGAAATCGAGATAAATCACCCTCGACGCCCCCGGCAGGGAGTGAAGCGAAAAAACGTCCGTCTCGCTCTCACCTTCGTGCAAAATCGTCGAAAAAACAACCTCCGCCACCGTGTAGCGCGTCGAGTCCGACCAGACGGACGAGAAAGTGTTCTCATTGTTGCCTATCGCGCGCATCTGCACCTCGATCGTCGTTCCCTCGATCAGGTCGATCGAATAGGAGAGAACGTCGGACGCTGCGGAGGATTCGTACGCAACGTTCTCAAGCGTAATCCAGCCAGAAGAATTAATTTCGTCGTGCGAAATACGATAGCGAAGCGCATACGCCGTGGCATTTTCAACCGCCGACCACGAAATCTGCACGCCAGACGTCCCTGACGCCGTGCACGTCGGAAGGGGAGCGCTGAGCGTCTCGGTCGTGTAGGATTGCTCTGCCGCGCCGATATCCACGTTGTCCACCACTCGGGCGCGTCCATAAATGTCCGTCTCGAGCGCCGCGCCGTCCACGTCGAGAGCGTACGCACTCACGCCAGCATTAAACCCTGCCGACGCCGTGGTAAGCGTGAAGTCCCACAGCGTTTCGTCTTCTCCCGTGTACGAAGTGAAAACGACCGTTCCGCTTGTCGCTCCTGATTGGTCTCCATAGGCGCTTGAGAAAAGGTTTCCTCCCCCGCTGATTTGGGACGAGCAGGCGTAGACGCCGTCGCCCGATCCGGACTGAACGAGCGTGTTCCAAGAGCAAAGGTTGCGTTGTGTGTAGATTCCCATCTCGCTGCCAGCGGCAACAACCGTCGTTTGATAGAAATACGCCGTCGTCTCTGAGGTCGCTAGATAAATAGTCTGGCTCGTCGATCCCTCCTGGCTTGCGGAGTTGGCGGCGAAAATTGAGTTCGAAACGACAACGGCATCCGTCCCCATACACACCAACGCGGCACCGAAATCTCCCTTGTTCCGATAGAATTGCGACGATTGAACCTTAAGCGCGCCGCTTGCCGAGACCGCGCCGCCACTCCCTGGGGACTCGCCAATGTTTGTCGCGACGTTATCCACAAAGAGCGAGTCGCGAATCTCCAAACTCCCCGAGGCATGGATCGCGCCGCCGTTCCCTGCGTGTGCCGAGTTGTTGCGAAACTCCGAATCCTGCACGACGAGCGCGCCGCTCGTGTAAATCGCGCCCCCGCTTCCGCTATTTTCTTCAGACGTGCAGCTATTTTGTGTGAAAACGCTCTCCTGAATCGTCATTGAGAGCGACGCGGAATACGACGTGATCGCCCCGCCGTTGTTCGACACGGCATGATTGTCGTCAAACGTGGAGTTGGCGATCAAAATCGTTCCCGTGGCGGTCGGTGCGACATAAATCGCGGCGCCGACCGTGGAAGTGTTGCCCGAGAAGGTACACGAGTGGAACGAGATGTTCCCACCTTCGACATACACGGCACTCTTGAACGAATCCGACTGAATGCCGGAAAAAGAGATATTTCGAAACGTGACACTTTGGTCCGTCGCGCTGATGGAGAAGAGAAATTGAGCGCTGCCGGACATTTGGAACTCAAACCCACCCTCGAGCGCCGACGCGTCGACCTCAAGCGCGCGGGAAATAGAAAAACGCGTATCACCCACGAGCAACACGCGTTCTCCCTCATAATTCGCGGCAAAAGTTATCTTCGAAACCGACGAATTCCGCAACGCAGACTCCAACTCAGAATTATTTTTCACCTCGACCTGCGTCGCGTCGGCAGACAAACTCGCGCCGTCGTTCATCTCAAGACTCTCCAGAGGATTCTCGACGAGAATTTCTCCCAGAACGGCAACCGTTTCGTCGTCCGTCTGCTGCGCGTTCCAT
>JAUNBK010000071.1 GCA_030527105.1 Planctomycetia bacterium | reverse complement strand
TCCTGAGTTTGGTCCCAAAGGTCCCGAAGGCAACCCCGGTCCCAAACCTCCGGTTGAGTTGAAGAAATAACGACTGGCGTTGCGCCTGTTTTTGCCGCAAAACTTCACGCGAGGTTTTGCGGTTTTTTTACGTCTGGACCTCAACATTGGTCTTTATCCGGCGTTCTGTTCGTTGAGAAAATTCTCTTTTTGCGCGGTCTGCACGAAAATTAGGTTTTCTTTTGCGCAAGAAAACTCATCCCCAATCCTCTCACCCTCGGCAAAAAGAAAGCGCAGGGTAGTGCCCACCAAAAAAACTTTCGCAAAAAGATAAGGGGAAATACGCAATAGTGAATTGACAACGGGATTCCTCTGGTATATAATATATCCTATCGGACGCAAAAGTGAAAACGTTGCGACCATTTCAGGTCTCGTACCTCCTGCCACAATCGTAAAAATATGACTACGCACCCACCTATCCATCAAAGATCCTCACGCACGGAACTCCCCCGCGTTGCGCTTCTTGTAGAAACATCGCGCGAGGTGGGACGTTCTATTTTGCGGGGCATCGAGCGCTACGCCAGATTATACGGTCCGTGGTCGTTCCATCTTTTCCCTGGCGACTTGGCGCAGCAACTCTCCGAAGTGAAAACGTGGGACGCAACGGGCATCATCGCGCGAATCGAAACGCCAGAAATTGCCGAGGCGGTGTTAGAAAGTCGCCTTCCTCTCGTTGCTCTCGATTTGTACGAGGAGCAGAAAAGCATGTATGGTCCCTTCCGAGACACGCCCGAGGTGTTCGTCAATAGCCCTGCGGTGGGGCATTTGGCGGCGGAATATCTCATGAACCTCCATTTGGAGCACTTTGCCTTTGTGGGGGAAATCAGCGACGTCCTCTGGTCGCGTGAGCGGGAAAAAGGCTTCCAAGAAAAGCTTCGTCGATCGGGATTCACGTGTCGGCGCTACACTCCCTCGCACCCGTCTGTCGAGTGGCGCGAAGAGATTCACGATTTGGGAGCGTGGCTGCAGGAGTTGCCCAAGCCTGTCGGGATTTTCGCTGGCATGGATGTGCGCGGCAGGCAGGTTTTGGCTGCGTGTCAGGAATATGGCATTCGCGTCCCGAACGACGCCGCCGTGTTGGGCGTCGACAATGACCCGCTCTTGTGCAGGATGTGTACGCCCCCCATGTCGAGCATCGTGTTGGATTCCGAGAATGGCGGCTACCAAGCGGCTGCAATTCTCGACGATCTCATGAAGGGAAAAACAAGATATCGGAAGAAATTCTTGATTAATCCTCTCCGCGTCGCGGCTAGAGAATCGACGCAAAGATCCGACATTGACGACGACATGGTTGCCGATGCGGTGCGATTCATTCGAATGAACTCCATGATTGCGCTCAGCGTTCAGGAGGTCGTGAATCAAACTTCCGTTTCGCGCCGAGTGCTCGAAGTGCGCTTTCGAAAGGCGCTGGATCGAACGATTCTCTCCGAGATCAATCGGGCGCGCGTCGAACGCGTGAAGCAGCTGCTCGCGAACACCGACATGAAGGTGAGCGAGATTGCCGAGGCGTGCGAATTCGGCACAGATGGTTATTTATGCCGCTTTTTCCTTCGCGAAACGGGCATGACCATCGGAGAATATCGGCGCCAGAATCTCAAGCGCCCCGGCACTGCTTGAACTCCAACCAACGTACGAGGCACGCAAACGACCACAGTTTTCAACAATCACCATTAACCCAACTAACCCAACATTTGAATCATGAATACAATCCTGCTATCCAATGTTTCGGCGCTCACTCCGCTTGATTGGGGTGTCGTCGGCGGCTATTTCGTCCTCCTTTTCGCTCTTGCGTGGTGGATTATCAACAAGTCGAAGAACACCGCGAAGGACTACTTCCTCGCGGGCAATTCCCTCGGTTGGTTTATCGTGGGTGCTTCTATTTTCGCCTCCAATATCGGCTCTGAGCACCTTGTGGGACTCGCGGGGAGCGGCTGCACGGACGGCGTCACGCTTGCGCACTTCGAGCTGCACGCTTGGTGCCTCCTGATTTTGGCGTGGGTCTTCATTCCGTTTTATACGCGAAGTCGCGTTTTCACCATGCCGGAGTTTCTCGAAAAGCGTTTTTCGCCCAACGCGCGGTGGGTGCTCTCCGTGATTTCGCTCGTCGCGTATGTCGTCACGAAAGTCGCGGTCGGGATTTTCGCTGGTGGCGTTGTGTTCCAAGTCCTTTTGCCCGAGGTGCGCTTCGCGGGTCTCGATAGTTTCTGGCTCGGATCCATTCTCGTCATCATCCTCACGGGAATCTACACCATGCTCGGCGGAATGCGTGCGGTTGCTTATACGGAAGCGCTTCAGACGATGATTCTGATTTTCGGCTCCGCTCTCGTCACGATCTATGGATTATTCGCTCTCGGAGCGTGCAACGACGGCGACGGCTCGCTCGCCAACGGGTGGAAAAATCTTCGACAAGTCTGCTCCAATTCCGAGGAGGGGCGCGACATGTTCAATCTTTGGAAGCCGCTTCTTCCTGAGGGCGTGGAGGGCACTTGGTCTCCCGTCATCGAAAAAGGGAAAAACGACGCGATCGTCAAACAAGCGTGGTATTTCAAGGATAAGTCGCAAAGCTCGCACTATCCGTGGTTGGGAATGCTCTTCTGCGCCCCAATCATCGGGCTTTGGTATTGGTGCACGGATCAATATATCGTTCAGCGCGCGTTGAGTGCGAAAAACGAGACGGAAGCGAGGCGCGGGAGCATTTTCGCCGCGTTTTTGAAACTCTTGCCGGTGTTCATTTTCATCATTCCGGGGATGATTTGCTTCGCGCTCTCGTACCATGAGAGGTTGGAGCCAAAAGGACACGAAGGATTGATCGCCATCACGACCACGGACGCGTCGGGGAAAATCATCGCGCAGACGTCTCAGTGCCAAGGGGCGTTCCCACTCATGGTTCGTGAGGTTTTGCCTCCCGGCGTGCGTGGCATTGTCGTTGCGGGTCTCCTCTCCGCACTCATGAGTTCTTTGGCGGGCGTCTTTAATGCGTGCGCCACGTTGTTCACCATGGACTTCTACCAAAAATTCCACCCCAAAGCCTCCGAAAAGCAACTCGTTTGGATCGGTCGAATCGCCACCGGGTGCATGATTTTGATCGGGCTTGCGTGGATTCCTATCATCCAAGGGAAAAATGGGTTGTATGATTATCTCCAGTCGGTTCAAGGATACCTTGCGCCGCCAATTTTCGCGGTCTTTCTCTTGGGTGTGTTCATGAAGCGAATCAACTCCAATGGCGCTCTTGCCGCACTTATTGTTGGATTCGCGCTTGGACTTTTCCGCCTCGCGGTCGATACGTTCGCCACGCTCGGCTCAGACTTTAGCGAAGGATCCCTGTTGTGGATCGTGAACAACACCTACTTCCAATACTACAGCTTGATGATTTTCGTCGTGTGCGTCGTCTGCATGGTTGGGGTAAGTTACGTGACACAGGCACCCGATTATCAAAAGATACAAGGTTTGACGTACGGAACGACCACCGAAGAGGAACGCGCCAAGACGCGTGAAAGCTGGTCGTGGACGGATGTTGTCGCAAGCTGCGTCGTCGTCGCGGCAATTGCCGCCGCATACTTGTATTTCACTGGCTGATTTTACTTCAATGGGAGACTTTTCAAAAATGGATGTTTTCAAAAAATCCAAAATTTGGTTCATCACGGGCACGCAACTCCTTTATGGTGGCGACGCTGTTCGACAGGTCGACGAGCACTCGCAAACCATCACGCGAGGTCTCAACGCGGGCGCGCTCCCCCTCGAGATTGTGTACAAGGGTGCCGTCGATTCTGCGGAAGAGATCGATTCCCTGCTCAAACGAGCGAATACGGAGCCTGAGTGCGCCGGAATCATCGTGTGGATGCACACCTTCTCGCCTGCCAAAATGTGGATTCGCGGGTTAAAGACGCTCAATAAGCCACTCCTCCACCTCCATACCCAATTCAATCGCGAGATTCCTTGGGCGCAGATGGACATGGATTATATGAATCTCAACCAAAGCGCGCACGGAGATCGTGAGTTCGCCCACATCCTTTCGCGTATGCGTATAAATCGACGCATTGTCGTGGGATTTTGGGACGATCGAGAGACGCAGTTTCAGATTGCCGACTGGATGAGAGTTTGTGCCGCTTGGTGTGACCAGCAGACGCTACGGATCGTTCGTTTTGGCGACAACATGAACAACGTCGCCGTTACGGATGGAGACAAAGTCGAGGCGGAAGTCCGACTCGGGTATCATGTCGATTATTATCCTGTTGGAGACTTGGTCGAGACGCAAAAGGGCGTGGCGGACGCTGAGATTCGCGATTTGGTCGAAACGTACGAGGCGGAATATCTCGTCGCGCAAGAGCTTCGCTCGAACGAGGCAGCGTGGCGGCAGGTGTGGGAAGCCGCGCGGGAAGAGTTGGCGATTCGACGCTTTTTGGAGGAGAAAAAGGCGAAAGCGTTCACGACAAACTTCGACGCACTCCATGGTCTCAATCAGCTCCCCGGCTTGGCGTCGCAGCGCCTCATGGCGGAGGGGATTGGTTTTGGTGCCGAGGGGGATTGGAAGACGGCGGCGCTCACGCGGCTCTTCTCCGTGATGGGGTTTGGTTTGGAGGGCGGCTCCTCGTTTTTGGAGGATTATGTCCTTCATTTCAAGGGCGAGGGTGCGATCCTCCAGGCGCACATGCTGGAGGTTTCGCCAAGCATCACGCGCGAGCGTCCGCGTTTGGAGGTTCATCCGCTCGGAATCGGGGGAAAAGCAGACCCTGCCAGACTCGTTTTCTCCGCGCACGAAGGAACCGGAGTGGCTGCCACAATCGTCGATTTGGGAGACCGATTCCGCATGATTGCCGCGAAGGTTCAGTGCCTTGCGCTCGAAGCGGACCTTCCGAAACTCCCCGTCGCGCGGGCATTTTGGAAGCCAGAACCCAATTTGGCGATTGGTGCCGCCGCGTGGATGCTCGCTGGTGGGACGCACCATAGTGCGTTCTCGTTTGATTTGAGTTTCGATCAACTCGAAGACTACGCGGAACTCGCTCAAATGGAGCTTGTGATTATCGACGAAAACACGAACCTTCGCGCGCTCAAGGAAATCCTCCGCGTGAATGAGGTTTTTTACCGCTCGATGTAAAAATACCGAGAGAACTCCGTTTTCTCTCAAACCTGCCTTTGTTTTATTTTCATTTTTTGTTTTCAATCCTTTTGTATTAAGGAGATTTTTCCATGCTTTCACGCCGACAATTTTTGCAAACCTCCACCGCGCTTGCGGCTGGCGCGGCGATCGTGCCGGGGGCGCGTTCTTCCTCGAAACTCTATGCGGCAGACTCGCCAAACGAGCAGCTCCGCATGGGGTGCATCGGGGTAGGCAGCATGGGGTGCGGAGACGCTGGACATTTTAATCGCCTGTGCAACATTGTTGCTCTGGCTGATGTAGACGAGGAGTACGGCATCGCGCGTGCCATGCGTGCCGGGATCGGCTGCCGCGACGAGAAACGACCGGACGTTTATAAAGACTACCGCCGTGTCCTCGAACGCGACGATATCGACGTCGTTTCCGTGGTCACTCCCGACCATTGGCACGTGAAGATCGCGATTGAAGCTCTTCAGTCGGGCAAGCACGTTTTTTGTCAAAAACCGCTCACGCTCACGCTTGAGGAGAATATCCTGATTCGTGAAGCGTGTCGGAAGTATGGCAAAGTGTTCCAAGTCGGAACGCAGCAACGCTCGCAGCGCGACCAATTCATGAAAGCCGCTATCATGATCCGTAAGGGATTCCTCGGCGAAATTCGGAACATCGTTTGCGATATCGGCGGCTCTCCCACCTCGGGACCGCTGGCGACCGAAGCGGTTCCAGCGTCGCTCGATTGGGAGATGTGGCAAGGTCCCGCGCCGCGTCACGACTTCATCCCGCGTCGCTGCCATTATGAGTATCGCTGGTGGTACGAGTATTCTGGAGGAAAATTCACGGACTGGGGCGCGCACCACATTGATTGCGCTTTGTGGGCACTCAATCTCCAGACGCAAGGAACGGGTCCGATTTCGTTCGACGGAACCAAAGCGAAGCACCCCGTTGCGTTCAAGGATGGATATCCCGAAGTCGACAACCAGTACAACACCAGCCACGATTTTGACATCGTGTGCAAATTCGAGAACGGAATGGAGATGCACGTCGTGAGCGGAAGCCCCGACGGAAACGGCATCCTTTTCGAGGGAACCAAAGGGCGCATTCATGTCAGTCGTGGACGAATCAAGGGTGGCGCGCTCGATACTCTCCCCCAAGACGCAATCACTCCCGAAGACTACGTTGCGCTCTACAATGGCAAGCCGTATGAGGGACACAAAGAGAACTTCATCCGCTGTATTCGCGAGGGTGGCAAGCCCGTTTCGGACGTCGAGTCGCACGTCCAAGCGATGCATTGCTGCCACTTGTGCGGAATTGCCGCCCGACTCAATCGTGAGGTGCGTTGGGATCCCGCCGCAGAGAAAATCGTGGGAGACGATCAAGCTGCATCTTTCTTCGGTCGTGAAATGTATCGTGGGTACGAAATGCCTACGATTTCCTAGAAGCTAGCCTCCTAAGGGAGCAAGGGGGGCGAAAACGCTAAGCGCCGCAGCCCTCCTACTTAATCATTTGCATCCATTTTTTGTCACAAAAGCGGGGGGAGTCTTGCGAAAAAAAGGCTCTTTTGTTCCGCGCGGGGGTGTGTCGTCAAAATTTCCGAATAAAGAGGATTTTCGACTCGCTCGAGCCGCCCCCAATTTAACGTTTTTAGATGTTTTTAAAATCAACAAGGAGTAATTTATGAGCCAGAGTATTATCTCACGCATGGGCAAGACCGTAGCGTTCGTGAGCGCAGCCCTTTTGGTGGTCGGCGTCATGATTTTCGCAGCAGGGTCGGCGTCCGTCGTTTCTGCCGCGCCGATTGAGGCGACAATCCAGGCAGACAAGGAATTGAATTCGATCGACGAACGCGTTTATAGCCACTTCCTCGAGCACATCTACAATTCGTGCAACGGCGGATTGTGGGGCGAGTTGGTGTGGAACCGATCGCTCGAAACAGGGAGCGGCGCGCAGTGGAGTTGGGAAAATGGCGTCGCGAAACAAACTGCTCTCACGGCAGACCAGCGACTCCTTTTGGGCGCGGAGCTTCAAGAAGCCACGCCTTGGACGGACTACGAAATAACCCTCAAGGCGAAAAAGCTCCGTGGGCGCGAGGGGTTTTTGATCCTCTTCCGTGCCGCACCAGATTATAGCCATTATTATTGGGCGAATCTTGGTGGCTGGGGGCAAACGAAAGATGGGATTGAATTCGGGAAAAAAGAGGGATACAGCGATTCACGCAAGGTCATTGTGGATCGAAAATGCACCCCGTTCGTCGACGGGCGGGTTTATGATATCCGCGTGCGTGCGGAAGGAAAACGATTCCAAGTCTTTGTCGACGACCAACTGATTTTGGATTGCACCGATCCCAACGCGCTGGCGTCCGGCTGTGCGGGTTTGGGAACGTGGGACACGGCTGCGGAATTCAGCGACATTTGCGTCAAAGACCTCAATGGAAACGTTCTTTGGGATGCCTCCAAATTCTCGCCGAACACACTCGCGAAGTCGGACGTGCGCTTTTGGCAGCTGAGCGGAACCGCCGTTTGGAAAAATGGCGACGCGAGAAACAGCAATTACTACCTCCGCTACATCACGCCTGGCGATATGACTCAGAAAAACTTCGCCTTCGAGGTGGGGGAGACTTACGATTTCTCTTTCTGGACGCGCGGAAACGGCGCTTGCTCGCTTCGATGCGGAGAGAAAGTCGTCGCTTCAAACAACGTTCAAGCCTCCGAGTGGACGAAAGTCTCGGGGAGTTTCTCCGTTGCCGAGACGACCTCGAACGGAACAATTTCGCTCGTGTTTGCGCCGCAGGAAGGTGGCTTCTTGGATATCGACCAGATATCCATCATGCCACGCTCGTGGATGGAGAAGTACGACGGATTCCGTCCTGATCTTCTCAACGCCGTGAAAGAAATCGCCCCGCCCACGATTCGTTGGCCCGGCGGGTGCTACGCCTCGGCATATCGTTGGAAGTCCGGCATTGGTCCTCAAGACGATCGCGTCGTTTATCCCTTCGAAATTTGGGACGACACCGACGTGAATTCCTACGGAACGGACGAATTCATCCGCATGTGTCGAAAGGTTGGCGCGGAGCCGATTCTCGTCGTGAATGTCGGAACGAAACAGTGGCGAGACCGCGTGGGGGACAGCGTCAATGACGTTGATTGGCTTACTGAAGTCTGCGAGTGGGTCGAGTATTGCAACGGCTCCGTCGACACAAAGTGGGGCGCGTTGCGTGCCAAAAATGGACACCCGGAACCCTACAACGTCAAGTATTGGGAAATCGACAACGAGGTGCATCCCAACATGACGCCCGCTGCGGAGTACGTGCGTATCCTGCACGAGTTGGTGCCTCGCATGAAGGCGATCGACCCGAACATCACCATCATTGGCTGCGGTTCCTGGACGGGCAATCGTGACCATTGGGACTCCTACATCATCAACCATGGTGGTGACGTGATTGATTACCTTTCGACGCACCAATACGACAACCCGAACGGCTACGCGAATTTGCCATGGCGTCAGCAGCGCTTTTTCGAGTCGCGACGTGCGATGATCGACAACTCGAATAATAAGCACGTCCGGATGTTTGATTCGGAGTGGAACGCGCAAAGCACCGACTGGCGGACGGGGTTGTATGCTGGCGGCATCCTCAATTGCTTCGAGAGAGTGGGCGACACGCTCCACATCGCGACTCCCGCCCTCTTCCTCCGCCACGTGAGCGCACGTGCGTGGGACAATGCGTTCATCAACTTCAACCAAGCAAGTTGGCACCCCGCTCCCAACTACGTCGTCATGAAATTGTGGCGCGACAATTATGCCCCGACGCGCGTGGAGCTTCAAAGTGCGGCTCCCGAGATGAACGGAGACGAGCCGATCGTGAATGCGGTCGCGACGAAGACGGAAGATGGGAAATTCCTGATCTTCAAAGTCGTGAACAACCAAATGGACGAGGCAGCTTTCCTCCTCAATGTTGAATCCGCCAAGGGAGCGAAGGTTGTCGGCGCGACGGCGCAAGTCGTGACGCCCACGCTCAACGAGGGAGAAGCCCCTCAAGCGAAATTGAGCAAGCGCAACACGTTGGAGAATCCCAACGCCATCGTACCTCAGCCGTGGGGAGTGAAGACGCGCGAAAATCAGGTCGAATTCACGCTTCCGTCTCTTTCGGCAGGGCTGATTCGAATTGAGATTCAATAAGCGCGCGGAATATCGCGAGCGCATAATTGCCTTGGCGCATAATTGCCCTGCGGGAATTCATCAATCCCACAGGGCAAATTTTTATCTCACCAATCAGGGGCGGATCGAAACGCCTCTTTTTCTCTTCTCACAAAACGTCGAATTCAAAAAACAGCTATTTCGATTTTGGTCACCCACAACACAGCGACAAAAAAACCGTTGAAGGACAAAAAAGAAAGTCAGTCACGCCCCACCCAAAAGAGAGAGGGGCGTGAAAAAGGAGACAGAATTTTATCCCTCGCTGGCGGGGGCAGCGCCATTGGAGGTCGCGCCGTTGGGGGCGAATCCCTCGGGAACCGCAACGCTCGGCGTGCTTCCGTCGGGCGTCGCGTCACTCATCACGTCAAACCACTCGGGTTTGAAGTCGATTTTGCGCCCTTCCGCCGCAGCAATGTTCGTCGTGATCGCAATAATCGCGTCCGCCATCGCAACACTCGGCTTGCAGCGTGCCATCGGAGCGCTCTCGTCGATGTAGTCGGGCGACGGATTGTTTCGAACGCAGTACGCGAAATGCTCGATTTCTTCCGTGTATCCCAAACTCGAATCCCGAAGTGCAAGCGTGGCGGCAAGGATGTCGTCCTCGTTTTGGTCGGTGTCCGCTCCCACCACCTTGATCGAAACCTCCGGCGCGAACGCGAGAGTCGGATCGTATTCTTGGGTAAAGGGATGTTTGACTTCGTTCCCAGGACACGCGACGAGGTATTTGTCGACGTTGTGTGTGAACCAAAGATAGACCGTCTCTTCGCGATCGAGTTGGAGCGTCCCGGTCGTTCCGAAGACGATCTCGCCGTAGCCGCCGAAGTCGTTGCCGTTGATCGCACTATAGGCGACCGGAATCTTGCTTCGGCTCCCTTGAACCGAGTTGGGATCGTATCCCGGCGCGGGGAACTCATAAATGCACGAAATGTGGTCCTCAATGTCGCGATCGTAAGGGAAAATGGGGCGATTCGCGAACGCATTCACGGAGATCGGCATCTGCTTCTTCCCTCCGTGCATTGCGGAGATGAAGATGCTGGAGGCGTCTAATTGGTGGCTTCCCAACTCCGCCATAAGACCCGCGCTGGTGCGATTCCACAGACGCCAACGAATAAGCTCCTCCAACGCAGGCGCTTCGTAGGAAATGGAACCGTCTGGGTTTTTGAGGACGTGTGATTGATACCCACATTTCTCAAAAACCTCGGGCATGATCGTGTCATTGAGCTGCGCCTCAAGCTGCTCGACCTTCTTGACCCACGATTGAGCGTCGGACTCGTTCTTCGCCAGAGCGTTGTCACGCCTTTTTTTCCACGATTCGAGCTTTTTCACGTGCGCGGCGATTAATTTCTCGTCGTTCTCCGTGAATTTTCCATTTTTCGCCTGAACGGCAATCAAAGGGAGCATTGGCTGCCAGCTGTCGTTGCCGGGGAGATTCCCACGGTGCCACTGGGCGCGAATGTAGTGGATTTTCCCAAGCAGCCCGAGCTGAATGGCGGCAATGGCATTGTCGTACAACGCGCTATAGTGGCGCTGGTGCCCGGTTGCCATGTGTTTTTTGAGTTGGACGGCAAGACGCCCCATGTTTTTGCACTGACCAATGTCGTGCGCCATGAGCTTCTCCGTGAGAACGTGGAGTCCTTTTTGCATTGCCGCAAGCGCCGCCTCTTGGTGGAGATGGAGCGGGAGGGCGATAAAGACGGCGTCAAGCGTTTTGACCAACTCGTCGTCAGCCAGCAAATCGCGATAGTCCTGATAAACTTTGACTTGTTTTCGCGCTTCGTCTTCCGTCGCCCAACCATAAACGCGACACAACCCTTTGCGCACACGCTGCGCTTTTGGACTTCCCACAACGTCGCCATTGAAGGCTCGCCAGATATTGTACGAACGGATGTCGGCAATAGCCGCGACCTCAATGTAGCCAGGGGTGCACGCCCCGAGGAGGACGTTTCCTTCGTCGCCAGTTCCAAGAACCGCAACGCGAAGGGGTTTTTCTATGGGCGAGTAGCCAAAATATTTGGCACCAAGACCACTCCCACTACGGAGGTTCTGCGCGTTGATCTCACGAAAAAAATCGCCGCGCACGAGAGGAGACCCCATCGCTGCTCGAAAATTAGCGATACCGACCTTTTTATCTTCCGGTGTTAAATTCATATTCTTACCTTATATATTAAGCGTTTTTTTGCGGATTATTTATACTCTTCCTTATCGATATTTGGCTTGTCGCCTTCTGGCGTTTCGTCGCTGTCGACAAGGAACCACTCGTCTTTGAAATAAATTCGTTCCGAATTAAGCGCCGAGATGTTCGTCACGTGGGCGATAATGGCGTCAGCCATCGCAACTTCTGGATAGCATCGCGGTTTGTTTTCTGGAGCGGGATGTCGAATGCACCAAGCGAAGTGCTCGATTTCCTCCGCGTATCCGCGACTCACGTCGCGCACGGCAGTAGTCGCTGCGGCACTTTGGCTCGCGCCGCTCGACTGCGTGTCCATGGTGGGACCTGCGGACGCTGCCGCCGATGCTTTCGTCGCTGCGTCCTTGCGAAGAAGAAGCGCTTCTTTCTCCGTGCGAATAATAAGCGTCCCCTTCGTACCATAAACGACCTCGCCGTAGCCGCCAAAACCATTGCCGTTGATCGTCGCGTACTGAACGCCGATCTTGAGGCGTTTTAGCTGATCGTCCTTCGGATCGTAGCCCGGGAGTGGATACTCAAACGCGCAGACGATGTGGTCGTTCGTGTCACGATCGTATCGGAAGAGGTTTCGACATCCGCTCGCCGCCACGCTAATGGGGTGCTGATGCGCGCCGCCATGAAGTGCGGAGATAAAGATGCTCGCGGCATCAAGCTGGTGGCTGCCCAACTCGACCATGAGTCCGCCGCCCGTGCGTCCGCAGAGGCGCCAACGAATCAACTCTTCAAGAGCGGTTCCTCTATAAACGACGCTTCCGTCCGTCTCTTTGAGTTCGAACGCCTCGTAGCCGAATTTTGCCGCATCGACCAAATGATCTCGTATCTGGAGTTCCTTCTGCTTCACGCGGAGTTGGAGCCTGTCGATCTCGGCACCCGAGGCACGATTGAGCTTGACGCGGAGGGATTTGAGATCGTTGAGGAGGCGCATCGCCTGCGGGTCCTTCGGACTGACTTCGTACGGCATGGGCATTTGCCAACTGTCGGTTCCGGGGAGATTGCCACGATGCCACTGCGCGCCGATATAATGGAGGTCACCGATGGTTCCGCGCTTGATCGTCTCCATTGCTTCCTCGTAGAGGATGTTGTAGTGGCGCTGGTGCCCAGTGGCGAGCAATTTGTTTTCGAGCGCCGCCACGCGCGCCATTTCTTTGCACTGCGCAACGGTTCGCGCCATGAGTTTCTCCGTGAGAACATGGAGTCCCAAGCGCATTGCCTTTATTGCGGCGACAGCGTGAAGGTGGAGCGGAAGAGCGATAATGACGGCTTCGACGCCATCCTCAATCGCGTTCGCCAAACAATCCTCGTAGCGTCCATAGACTTTCACGTGTTTTCGCGCTTCGTCTTCGGTCTTCCAACCATAAACGTTCATCAACCCTTTGCGCATGGCGATGATCGTGTCGTTCGCATTGTCGCCATGGAACGCACGAAAAACGTTGTAGGGTCGAATGTCGGCAATGGATCGCACCTCCACATATTCGGGATTGAGGGCACCAATGAGGATATTCCCCTCGTCTCCAGTACCAAGGATAGCGACACGGACAGGATCGCCCTCCGCCTTTCCGTAGCCGAAATAGAAGGCGCCGGACGTCAAACCGGTGGTCGCCACGGCAGCGGACGAGGCAATGAGAAACTCACGACGCGAAACTCGGGCGAATTCTTCTTTCGCGGCAGCTTGTTGTTGTGGTGTTAAATTCATAATAATTCTGTTCTTTCTGATTTTTTTGATTAATTCGGATGGATTGTACTCATCGTTCTTTAAAATTCCCGTCCTGCGCAACGTTTTGCGAGCCGTGGTACGTAGCTCCGACGGCGGACGGAAACGGATATTTCAACGAGAAGTATTATATAATACTTGACGTTGGAATTTTCACACGGAGTCCGCCGCTGGATCTCGTCACTGCGGCATCTCACGTTTTTGCGAAAACTCAAATCCATATGAGCGCCAGTATCAATTACGCTTCTTCCTCCACGTACCAACCCAGGGACGTGAAAATCGGCTTTCCGAGCCAGTGCCAGACGAAGAAGTCCAGCCCTCCCCAACGCCCAACAGGGAGCGTGGCGAGCATGAAAATCGCAACCATTTCGACGAAGTTCTTGTCGACGACCAAGGCGTGACCCACCTCAGGATGCACGGGTGGGAAAATCGCGGGCCATGGTGGCTGCGTCATCAAAACGGAAATCAAGAAGCAGCCTCCACCGATTGCTGCCAGACGGGTGCAGAATCCAAGGACGAGACACGCGCCAATGAGCGTGAGCGCCCAAGTCACAGCGAAATTCAAAAAGTTCGTCCAACTCTTGCCAACAAAGGGAAGGTTTAACCCGAAAGGGAGCAAATCCGTCGCGACGACAAACTCGGGCAGCGGTTGTACCTTCTGCTGCTCTTCAAAAATCGTGTATAGCTGATTTCGGAACGATTTCGCGAGACTCTCCTGCACGCTGAGGAAATCGGCAGCCTCTCGACGCAATTTGAGCATGTCCGCCCAGAGCCGCTTCATTTGCTCGGGACCATTGTTGCCAGCGTTTTTGGCATCCTCAAAGCGTTTGAGCGCTTCGAGATACGCGCTCACCCCCTCGGCATCCGCCTCGACTGCGGCTTTCTCGGCGAGAACGTATTTTCCCCACGCCACTTGTAGTTCCTTCTTTTGATTCTCGTCGGGTTTGTACTCGCTCATAGCAAAGTGGTAGATTTTCTCCACTTCCTTATAATAGGCGGGATAAACGGCAATTGTGCCGCTTTTCTCTTCCAAATTGTACGAGGATTTCACCTCGGGAACAACACCTTCTGGTATGTCCTTGTTCGGGACAACGTCGACTTTGACGTCTTTCATCTCGTGCCAAGTCGCGTCGACACCCTCCGCCTTGAGGCGCAGTTTGCCATCGAGATCCGGGGCCATCGCATAGAAGATCGGCGCAAAGGGACCTTTCGACAACGTAAGAAACGGCAGGGCGGAGAACGTGTCGGAATTATCAACCTTCCACACGCCCTCGTATAGGAAATGCCAACCGATGCTCAAACGCAACGCAACCAGCAAAATGACGCTGAGCATCCCAATTCTAAAATATTGACGTTTCAGGGGAAACCTCCTCTCATATAAAATCATGGAGCAAATTGTCTCCTCTCTGGCTCGTGCGCCGGAGGATGGACAAACTTTTATTTTATCCTATTTTACACCATTTTCTTTTTAGCGCTATGGATTGGGGCGCTTTTTTCTTGAAATTTTTGGGAAAAAGAGCAAAATTTTTTCCTCGTCACCCTATTTTATCGATTTTTTTGCTCATCTGTTCCAACCTTTCCTCCTTTTTCCCTCATATTTTTCCATTTCTCGCCGCGATAGAGAAACAAGAAGTTGGCAAAAGGAACGATAATCAGGAGCTTATTTGACCAAAATGGAGGTGAAAGACGTGAGTGCGTGGGATCGTGAGCCTTCAATTTTTGTGGGCAAAAGGTTTCTCGTCTCCCGCACATCTTGCCAACCTCGAGGTGGTCGCGAGCGCGACCGCGTATCAAAAGGTTTTTGAAGGAGAGTTCGAGAGGAAACAAATTTTCAAAAATATTTCCTCTCAAAAGATTGGAAGATCGCGAGTCAAAATGCCTTAATAACGTCAAAATATTGCCATTTTTTGAATTTTTTCTCCTGTTCCACCTGACAACGGAATTTTGGTGGGGCAAAACGGAGACTGTGCTGAAAACCACGGTGGATCGGTTTTTTGGAAGTTGCCATAAAAAACTCACGCAGTTCCGAGGAGTTCGCGCAGTTTTTCGCCCGGTTTCTCCGCTCTCATAATCCCCTCGCCAATCAAAAACCCGGCGGCACCCGATTCTTGAAGACGGCGCACATCTTCGGGGGTCGAGATTGCGCTCTCCGCCACGGGGAGTCGATCGCTCGAAATGCGACCAATGAGACCCGCCACGCGATCGAGGGACGTCTCAAACGTTCGCAAGTTGCGCGCGTTCACACCGATCAGGTCGACGGGAGTGTCCAAGAGAATGTCGATTTCGCTCTCGTCGTGCGCTTCGCCCAAGATAGAAAGCCCAATTTCGTGCGCGAGTTGGGTCAAATCACGAATTTGAGCGGGTTCGAGCATTGCCGCGATGAGAAGTGCGGCGGATGCTCCAAACGCTTTGGCTTCCCAAATTTGGTACGTGTCGTAGAGAAAATCCTTGCGCAGAAGCGGAATCGAAACCACCTCAGCCGTCCGACGCAAATACTCCAAACTCCCCAGGAAAAAGTGCGGCTCCGTGAGAACGGAGAGCGCCGTCGCGCCGTTTTGGGCAAGCTCCATCGCCAAATCGAGGTAGGGAAATTCCGCGCGAATCACTCCTTTCGAGGGGGACGCCTTCTTGAGTTCCGCGATGATATGCACGCCCGGGGCGCGAAATGCCTCCGCAAAATGGGGACGCGCGGGCGCTTCCAACGCTAACTGCTCCAAATCCCGCAGCGGAAGTCGACGCTTCGACTCAGCGAGTGTCGATCGAGATGCCTCAACTATTTCTGCTAAAATGCTCATTTTACTCCTCTTGCTTCAAAAAACGAATGTCGTCCAAATAAAACTTTATCGGCGTTCCGTCCGACCCATACACCCAGCCGAAAGGGGTTTTGACGCAACGCAGGTCGAGTCCATCCAAAGCGATACGATATGCGCGCCACTCTTTTGTGAGGGTGATTTCACGTTTTTGTGTCTTGAACGAATCGCTGAACGGTGCGTTCTCCAACCCACCGACTTGGAAGACGAGAGTTTCTCCGCCACGCTCGCCTCTCGCCCAGAATTGAAGCGTGTTCGCCTCCGCGACGTCGCGCCCACCGGGCACGTTTCCCCAATCGTTTGCGGGGGACTGCCACAACACGCCGCCCCAGCCTGAATGATCGAGAAACTCCGCGCAAATACACGTTTCGCCCGCGCGCGGATTCTCTCGGCAATCCGTCGTCATTCGGATCGCCTGGTGTGTTCCCATATACCCGGAGGGAACCCACGGGGAGTTTGTTTCGTCGCCATAAACGACGCACGGGAGGTCGACCTTCGGCAGGCGCAGCACGGGCGGCTCACCCTCTCCGCGCAGGAGGACGTTTGCGAACGCCGCTCCACCACGCCCGTCGCGCACGTATGCATAGAGACGAAACACCCCGCCGCCGGGGAGACGCACCTCCACACGCGGCGTCCCTTGCCCCGACACAATCGCTTCGGGATAATCAGGCGTTTGAGTCTGCGCGTCACCCCCGACGCTATATTCTGCCGCCTCCTGAATCAATTTCCACTCCCAAACGAACGCGTCATTTTCGCGATCGGACGCGCTGCATTGTGCCGAAATGATTTTTCCCTCCTGAATTCCGTCCGACTGTGAGACGCGAATCTTTTCCACAATCGGCACGGTGTTTCGAAGCGTTCCTTTCGCGTTTCCCCACAGCCCACGCATTGTTTCGACAGCCGCGAGGTGCGAGCCATCCGGGAGAAACATCCCGTACCACGTCGGCGTCGCTTCGACCTTATTTCCCCAGAGGAAAACGTAGGAGCCGAGGCACAATTTCCCCCGCTCGGACGCGACAGCTTTCTCGTACGCACGCGCATACTGCTGCGCCTTTTCGACGCTCGTTGGCTCAATCGCGAAATTCTCGGCAAACTTCGGCGATTCCCAATGCCCAGCGGGACCGAATTCCGTCAAAATGTAGGGTTTCTTGCCGCCAGCCGCCCGATAGCGCTCAGGCAGCGACGGCGCGCCGCCATACGAATTGATTCCCAAAATGTCGACTGCGGGGCATTTTTCGTGAATCCGCCGCACCTTCTCGCCGCCAATCTCCGCAACCACCATCATCACCGGATGATTCGGATCCAATTCGTGAATCATCGTTGCCAAATCATTGATCTGCGCCCAGATTTCTTCTTCGTGCGTGCACTCTAACTCAACTTCGTTCCCGATTCCCCAAACGAGGAGCGCAGGATGGTCTTTGTGCTCCAAAACCCACCGTCGCACCTCATCCTTCTGCCTTTGTCGCTGCGCCGGGTCGGAATAATCGAACCCATGCCGTTCGTGTCCCATCCAAAACCCGAGTGCCACTGAGAGTCCCTCCTTCTGCGCATTATCGAGGTCGCGACGAGCGGTCTCCTGCCCCCACGTCCGCATCGAATTCCCGCCCATCTCACGCAACACGCTGAGATATTGATTCCCACCCGCCCCGCAGATGAAAAATGGACGTCCATCCTTAAGGAGCGAGAAGCCGACCTCCTCATTTTGAACGACCTTCACGACACTCTGCGCGTTCGCCTCAATCGCCGAGCAACACAAAATGCCGCACAAACTAACACGCAACAGGCAAAGCATCTTTTGCCACAGGATTTTAGTGGACATGATTCCTCCAAAAGTTTATTGTCATACGTAAAAATTCAGGTTTTCTCGATGTTTTTGCCGTCCGTCTACGCATTGTTCCTACATTTCTCACTCGCTGCTTCGGGGCGGTCTCCCAGAACGAGGCTGCGCTTCGTTCACGGCTCTTGAGGATGGTTCCCCTTCTCCGTAGGGCGGGGGGGAGTTGATGTGGTGAACGCGTCCCGTCGTCCAAACACCCCGTCAGCCTACGGCTGCCACCCCTCTTCCAG
This sequence comes from Planctomycetia bacterium, assembly GCA_030527105.1. Lineage (GTDB taxonomy): Bacteria > Planctomycetota > Planctomycetia > Pirellulales > Thermoguttaceae > RGIG3701. Next base: position 810 of record JAUNBK010000071.1, on the reverse strand, counting down.
AGCAGGGCTAGCGCATGAACAAATAGGCAAACTGGGCCAACTTATTCAGGGCGTTTTTCATCGATGTTCAAAAACGTCTCGATTATTTCTGAAGCAAGTTTTTTGTCGTCAGAGACCCGCAAGACGTATAAATCCCTCAGGGCATTGTAACACACTTTTGTGAGATTTCAAGGGTGGGGGACGAAAATTACCACGCGTAAAAAGGATGTTTTGACCCGATGGAGCAATTCCACTCTTTCAGAGGGGACGCGCTTTCCATTTCGAACGCCCCCCGAAGCGGAGTTCCAGATGAATAGCCAAACGATTCTCCCACCCGTCTTTTGCGAAGCCCCACTTCTCTTTTGCGCGAGATTTTGGTATAATCGCGCTGTTGGTGGATTGTTCCAAACGAAAAACAACATTTAACACGAGGATTTAAGCATGAAAAAGACGCTGATTTTGTTGGTTTTGTTGATGGTTCCCTGTTTGCTCTTTGCGGCGTACGTCTTTATGATCACCCCGCAAGGGCACTCTCCAAGTCCGTTTCAAAATTTGAGCGAGGAAGATCAAAAATACGTCACCGACGGGCGCACGGCGGGCGAGCGTTTGGTCAAGACGATCAACGGCGTGGAGTACGCGTTTCGCTGGTGCCCGGCGGGTGAGTTTATGATGGGTAGTCCAGAGGCAGAATTTAACGAAGCTATGGATATCATCGAGGACGATTTCGGGGTCGATTTGCGTGACTTTGGATACAAAGAAACGCAGCACCGCGTGGCGCTGACGCAGGGTTTTTGGATGTTGGAGACGGAAGTGACGCAGGAGATGTGGGAG
>JAUNBK010000187.1 GCA_030527105.1 Planctomycetia bacterium | reverse complement strand
TACGGTATCGGACAAATTTTGTCAAGACCTTTAGGGGAAAAAATTTTTCTCTGGTCTTATTTCATACAAACATCAGGCAGAAAAAACCCTCCCGCAGCGCGAACCGCGAGAGGGAGTTCATGAAAAATATATCCGACCGCGAGACCGCCGCCGGACAGTTCTCCCATCGGGAAAACGCCAACCCAAAGTTGAGAAAATTTTCCCCTTTTGCAGTGGTTTTTTGAGATTTTTTTCTGGCGGCGGGTTCGGTATCACTTCTTCGTTCGAGTCAAGTATATCTTTAATCATTTTGTTTTTTATCCTCTTTTTCGGATTCTACCCATTGTAATTTCACAATGTATTTTTTCCACGGATGATTCCATGGAATCAGCTTCTCGTACATCAAGCGACCAATCACACAACTCGGAGGAAGGTTGATTTTCCGGGCAAACGCTTCCACTTCACGGTATTGAGCATTTGCCAACTCCGCGAGACGTGCTTCGTACTTTGCGGGAATCAGGATATTCGACGCGAATTGATCCGCAGCCAGTTCCTCATCACCATGCTTTCCATCAATGTCCAAATACAGTCCCGCACGGTTTCCCAAAAGCAAATGTCCCGCTTCGTGAAAGAAGGTGAACCAGAATTTGTCCAAACTTTTTCCACGCAGATTGACCGCGATCATCGCTTTGTCCATTCCCAGCCATTTGGCGGCTCCCACCACATGACCTCGCGGAAATTCCGGCACCAGTACGAACGCGACTCCCGCATCCCGGCAAAGACACCTCATTTTCGGCACAAATTCGTCCGGCGGCAGGCACACCAGTTTTCGAATCTCCTGAACCGCGTCATGAAATCGGGAATGGATGTAGGGTTTACATTCCATTTGACTTCCTTCCAGTTCGCACAAACGCAGCCATGCGGACAACGCGCCCGTCTGTCTGGGAACATTCGCAATTTTTGTCGCCTTACGAAATTTGCATACCGGCTCTTCAAACGTCGTTCGCCACGCCTGGATGTTGGCGACACCGTAGAACCTCAGAGCGGCATTTATCCGTTGTGTTTTGTCACGAGTGGCGGATGCCAGTCCGCGTTTTACCAGTTCATTGTAAGGGATATTTCTCAACCATTCCAGTTTTTCCTCTTCATTCTTCGATTGTGCCAATCGCAGTAAGTCACGCCGATATTGAGATTCCAGCTGCGACCAAATCCGCCCCGGTGTCCCCGTGACACGCTCCAGATTGATGGTCATTTCTTCCGTTATGCGTGTTTTGCCCTTCAAAATATCGATAAGATGTTTCTCCGAAAGCCCCATTCGCATGGCAAATTCTTTTTGCGTCATGTGCATGGATTCAATCGTTTCACGAATCATCGTTCCGGGACAAACCGTATAATCCGGTTCTCCTGTATATAATTTTCGAGTATCCATAAATTCCTCCTAATTTTCGTGATAATCTTCGATTTCTAGAAGAATCATCGCGTGAATCGTCTTCAAATCATCGACCGTTTCGTCCGATTCTTCAGGATAAGGTTCCAGTATGATCCGAAGTTTCGCGTTGACACGGACAGCATATTTTCCCTGATAATTTGCTGTCAGAGGATGAAAATGCAGTCGAGGTTTTGCCAGGGCTTCATACAAATCATTCATGTTGTCCAAGGCTGAAAACAGGACAATTCGCCTCATGATGATTTCGGCACAATCTTTCCCAAACTTCTTTTTCAGCTTTTTCTCGCTGGTAAATAATTTTTCGTTCCTCTGTGATGTATAGTATATTTTCATGATTCACCGTGTGCGTAACCTCATCCTCCATTTCATTATACCACGATTAACCACATTGGTAAATAGGCGTGGGAAGAAAATTTTCAAAATTCCTGAAATTTTCCATCAAATTTTCCATCCAGATACATTTTTTCCGGAAACTTTCCTATGCTGCCAAATTTTCAACCGGTGTTTTCAAATACGCACCACGGCTCGCTTTTCCCGACACCTTTCCGGTGGAATGGCTCGAACGTCTCGACCGTCAAATATCCCATCCTCGCGAGCGCAACCGTTGGATCATGTCGCAACTGGAGCCGATCCTGCGTGAGTTGGAATCTGGGGAAGAGTGACCGTCGGCGGTCTCTTTTGTGCAGAAAAAACCCTCCCGCAGCGCGAACCGCGAGAGGGAGTTCATGAAAAATATACTCGTTCTCCTTTAAAACTCCCGTTCTGCGCGATGCTTTGCGAGCCGTGGTGCGCAAGCTCCAACGGCGGACGGCATCGGAAATTTCAACGCGAAGTATTATATATCCGACCGCGAGACCGCCGCCGGACAGTTCTCCCATCGGGAAAACGCCAACCAAAAGTTGAGAAAATTTTCCCCTTTTGCAGTGGTTCTTTTGAAAGTTTTTTGTAATCGCGGGTCACTCAGTGCTTTTGCCTCCGCACTTTTGACAATCGCGGTACGAGGAGTGCCTACTCGTGTAGTAGCCGCGGCTGGTCTCGTAAAAGTGACACGCTGAGTTGTGTAAAACGCGCTCTTCTGACGCCCAGTAACAACGCTGTGCGCTTTTGGTCGGACGCACACCTTTTCGCCATTCCCACGGTGCGACGGGCTGTTCCAGTATCCAGAGTCCGCGCCTCGCTTCGCGCGCGAAGGTTTGCGCCTCAGCAAGCGGTGCCTCGGCGTTGTACTGCCTGTAGTGCCACGCAAGACCCGCAAGGAGCATCTCTTTTTCAATGTCCATCTCGCCGAGCCATACGCGCCCGACAAGGCGAAAAAGACCGTCCGCCTTTTCTACCTCCACACGGACACTCTGCCCGACGAGAAGTGCCGCGAGGTACTCTTTTGACTCTTTGCCAAACTCTTGGTTCGATTCAGGTGCGTCGATAGACTGAAAACGGATTGAGTGTACTCCAGAGTCCGTGCGGATTTTGATAGTGTCACCATCTACGACCGCGACGACGGTAGCAAAGATGTCCGCCCGTGCAGAGGAAAAAACAAGGGTGAAAAGGAGGATGTGCGCTATTTTTTGTATCATGACCGTGCTTTTTTGCAGAAAAAACCCTCCCGCAGCGCGAACCACGAGAGGGAGTTCATGAAAAATATATCCGACCGCGAGACCGCCGCCAGACAGCTTTTTCGTCGGCAAAACGCCAACCCAAAGTTGAGAAAATTTTCCCCTTTTGCAGTGGTTTTGAGATTTTTTTCTGGCGGCGGGTCAGCATACCGCGGTGAATGTGTTCCTGA
>JAUNBK010000070.1 GCA_030527105.1 Planctomycetia bacterium | reverse complement strand
TTCAACTCGCTATGATTTGCGAATTGTTGAGAAATGTTGTGTGAAAACGCCCTATTTCGCGTTGAAAATTCCGGTTCCGTCCGCCGTCGGAGCTACGCACCACGGCTCGCAAAACGTCGCGAAAAACGGGAATTTTAAATGAGAACGAGTATAAAAAAAGAGGGACCGTCTGGAGAGTAAAGACGACCCCTCTTCACAAAAGGAAAAGAAATCAAAGGAGACTATTTCTTATCCCTAAAAATTTTTTCTGCGATAACCACACCTCATCAATACCAAAACGAAACCAATTTAATGCGACTAATTGTTTTAGTCTTGACTAATAATACCACATCACACGAATTTGTCAAGAGGCTATCCGCAAATTTTTCGAAAAAAAGGGCGTTTTTGCGAAAATTTTCGCGAGCGAGCACTTTTTTCGAGAAGTTTGCTATTTTTCGAGGGGAGTCCTCAAACTTCTGCTGCGTGTTTAGGTATACTCGTTCTCCTTTAAAATTCCCGTTTTACACGACGCTTTGCGAGCCGTGGTGCGCAAGCTCCAACGGCGGACGGAACGGGAAATTTCAACGCGAAGTATTATAAAATGCAATTGGCAAATTTCGTCGAAAATTTCCCGTTGGCTGGGGAGTGTGGTTGCGAGAAAGATTGCGCACTTTTGAGGCTTTGGCAGGCGCGAGGATTGGTTTTTGTGCGGTATCACAAAAAATCAAAAATATGAGGTGTGTGCCAGGAGTGTTTTGCGAAATGTCTGTTTTTACGAGGCTGTATGATTAGGAATTTTTTCGAAACATTTTAGTCCGATATTCGTAAAAGTTGCCATGCGGCGGAAAAATAGGGGTTTGACGATTTGAGCACTTTTGCACTTTCTGATTCTTTTTGGTGAAAAAATGCGTTTTTGGGGTGTTTTTTGCGATTGAATGTTTCTTATCAAAATGGGTTTCAATGCAGAATTTCCACAGTGGAGTTGATATTCGTTAATTTAATTGGTTTTGAGGTTGTTATGATGTGCATTTTACTCCGGTTTTTCCGCACTCAAACGCAGTTGTAAGGAACGCGGACTAAAACATCGGGCTTCTCGGACAACAATCTTTAGACTGCGTGTTTTGTGGTCTCGATAGTGAAATGTGAAGTTTTTTCTCTGGGAAAATGCGAAAAAATGGCTCAAAATGGGCTGTTTTTTGAATTCGTGGTTTTGAGGAAGCTCGCGAGAGAAGAGAATCCTGATTGCGCTCCTCCCCTCCCTCGGCGTAAGTGCGAACGAAAACAGGTGATCTACTGCATAACGCCCCCCTGTGGGGTGCCCTCAAAATCTGTCGGTCAAGCCAAGTCAAATACACAAGATGCACAGGACTTGCGCATTCTTGATAAGTTGGTAGAATACGGCTTTGTTTCTGTGGAAGCGGGCTTTTTTTGAGCGAAGGAGTAGAAGATGGAATCGTACAATGCGGAAGAACGGTTGATTGCAGAGCAGGCGGTGAAGGGGTATCGTTTAATGAAGAAGGCACTTGGCGAGGCGGAAGGTGGTTGATGCTGGTGAAAAGGTGGCTTTGGGGAGGGGAATGAGTTGGTACGAAATATGTTGGAAAATTCTGTTAAGGAATTTGTCCAGCAGGAACACGAGGAGTTGGATCGGGGATGTCCCAAGTGTGGAGAAAGGATGCGGGTGCGGACGAGTAAAAAAGGACACTGATTGCAGTTGGCAAGATATTGATTTGCAGGACTTTATAATACTTCGCGTTGAAATTTCCCGTTCCGTCCGCCGTTGGAGCTTCGCACCACGGCTCGCAAAGCATCGCGAAAACGGGAATTTTAAAGCACGATGATATATATCGAGACTGTCTGGTGGACGACACCTTGCAGGCGGGGGCGTACACGGTTAATTGCGTTGGGGCAAAGCATCGGCAGCAGTCAAGTGGAAGGCTTCTGCAAGTACGTCGACCGTCGGCTAAAACAAACCGGAGCGTGCTGGAGCGTCCGCAACGTCAATCGCATTGGCGGCAACGTCTCCCTCCTCCACGACCAACAATGGGAACTCTACTGGGGAAAAAGACAATACCTGAATGCAAACTTTTTTTGAGGGTCCCACCAAATCTCCCCCTGTGCAAAATGCCCTCCCCCCCCCTTGCGAAAGAATCAAAATTCGGTATAATGCGTCTGTCTTGGTTGGACGTCCGGGGAGGATACGCGAATGGCTAGCAGGCTGACTCGAAATCAGTTGCCGGGAGACCGGTTGTGGGTTCGAATCCCATGTCCTCCGTTTTTGCCACTCGTGAGAGCCGCAAAAAGTTACCTGTGGCTCGTGAGGTAGGGGCGTTTGAGCCGCTATTTTACGGGTTTATCCGTGCCGGGAGGTGTCCCGGATTGTAGGTGTTGGCGCACCGAGGGTTCATGACGGTCAGGGGTCAAAAAGCCAGGTGTGAATTCTATGAATACGTGGGCACCCGGTCTTTTTTTTGAATTTTAAGCGACTCCCCCCTTGACAAAAAAGCGGGAGCGGGTATTCCCGCTGTATACTTAGTGGTGGACGGACGCCAAACCTCCTCTGCAAAGACCACGTATTTAGCCGTTATAATCGGTATGATACAGACCTAATGCCAAAAATCTTGATATTTCCCCCATTTTACCATCCCTTGGTACTTGTGTGTCTGGGGAATGTTGTGTATTGCAAAAAATATAACGATCGGGGGGAATGGGAGGCGAGTGTGGAAATTACGTATGACATGACTTTGCGGCAGATCGTCGCTACTTATGGTCTCGAAGTTTTATAATACTTCTCGTTGAAATTTCCGGTGCCGTCCGCCGTTGGAGCTACGCACCGCGGCTCGCAAAGCATCGCGTAAAACGGGGATTTTAAAAGAGAACGAGTATAGAAACGTTTCAAAACGACGCTCTTCCCTCGTTTGACCATGGGAACTATGGAACACTGTTGCAAATCCTCACACTTTTTCTCCATTCCAATTGCAAATTATTACCCTCGCACGGAATATACCGCATTTTACGCAAAAAGTTAGTGCAATTTTCAATTCGCCAGATTTTCCAAATATGTTCGCTGACACCGTTGCAGCGTGTGGGGTTGATTTTGTGCAATCTTGGCTTTCTCGCGAGAATATGCTTGCGGTGGGGGGGGCGGCGCATGTCAATTTGGAGAGCGCTGCGAACATCCTTTATTCGTTCCTCACTGCCAAAACAAACCTCGGTTCGTCACTTCAGACAATTCTGAATGATTATCCAGATTTTCGGGGCGCTTTGTTTTTTCAGATCCAGAGCGACATGAAAATACTCTCCAATATACTTGATAATGTTGCCGACAGCGATTTTGCCTTTATTGCAATTGCGCTCAATCGGAGTGTAGAAAATGTTCAATTGATTGGGAGTAAGCTGAGCACCAAAGACTGGAGCCTTGCTTGTGCGATTCGGAAAGCGTTTATTTCCGCTTCGTCTGTAGATTTGGCTTGGTTAGAATTGGAGTATCAACTCAAAAATAAACCTGATGGGATATTTTTCCAAAGGTACTCTCACGATATTTTCGCCAAAAATTCCGGTTTTCGAGAAGTTTTTTTACCACAAGCTTTGGAGTTGCTCTCTTGGGAGAGCTTTCACGTTAGCGACGTCCGCTGGTTGTTGTCCGACATTTCTGAAGCGCCGCCAGAAAACCAACTTTTTTATGTAAAGAAACTGGGAAATCTCTTTTCTTTTGAAGAGCCAGACTCAACTACTCTCCCCTTGCTCAAAAAAATCCACGATTTTTACGCCAAACTTGAAGCGCTCCCCGTTTATGATCGACCAGAATTATTGCTCTGGAGCAAGACTGTTGCAGAACGGGCAAAGGTTCCTACTCATTTTCTCGAGGAGTTTGAGTCATGGTCAAACTTCGCAAAAGAGCTTTCAGAGAACGATGTGCGCCGATGGTACACATGGTGGCTGATGAAAATGTTCACGAAACCGCTCACAGCTCACTGCCACAAAGTGCTTCTTGCTCGGCTTCCTCCAAAGAAAGGCTCCTTTGAGTTTTATATTAATTTGTTGCGACAGGTCGCTGGCAAACAGTACGATGCGCCCGTCGTTCTGAGTCTGCTGCTGTTCGCACTCAGAGAATGCCAAAATGAAGATTTTGTCCTTTTGTCGAACGAGCTATACTCGTTCTCCTTTAAAATTCCCGTTTTACACGACGCTTTGCGAGCCGTGGTGCGCAAGCTCCAACGGCGGACGGAACGGGAAATTTCAACGCGAAGTATTATAAAAGGGGTCAAATGTGCCGTTGTTCTCACAAAAGTTGATATTCCAGAGTTTTGCCAAATCGCAAAACTGCCTGTCGGAGCAAACAGCGACATGTGCAAGAATTTCCTAATACAGAACGGAATGAAAGGTCTTGTTTCTCTTGTAGAAGACAATTTCGGCGCATGTCAATTTTTCACTATCTCTTGCACTGGCGGAGCCACACCTGGAACCTCATTCGATGCAAAAGGGACTACACCTCTCTGGGAATGGATTCCAGGGGAGTAGCTGCACTCCATCTCCAGACAAGCAACGATCTCCTTGACAACTCAGCCTTCCCCGCGAATACGAGGCAGTGTCCTCCCCGCCGTTGGAGCTACGTTTTTTTTCAAATTGGACTGGACTAATTCTGCGAAAAATGATAAACTTACGGCGCTGGGGAGTGTGCGGGGCGGAGAGTCTCGGGTTTCAAGCTAAGTCGCACGAGAGTTGTGAAAACAAAATACTATGATACTTTGTGCTGGAATTTCCGGTTCCGCCCGCCGTTGAACCTACGCACCTACGCGCCTACGCTCCTCACTTTTTTGCAAAAACTCAAATCCATTTGAGTACCGGTATAAAGTACAATGGGTATAAAGTACGATGAGTATAAAACCAAGGAACACATTTTTAGCCGAGACCTTTTTGGCGGGGACGAATCCTCAGCGGCTCTGGATTGCACTCCTGTTGTGCCTGGTCGTTTTCGCGACCTCGAGCGGGTGCCTCAGACGTCGAATGACGATCAATAGCAATCCTCCAGGCGCCACCGTTTATGTGGATGGGCATCAACTCGGGCGCACGCCGGTCTCGACCGATTTCACGTACTACGGAACGCGAAATATCCGTCTTGAGATGGATAATTACCAAACACTCCAAGTGAAACAACCCGTCCGTCCGCCATGGTATGAGATTCCACCGTTTGAGTTCTTCTCGGAGACATTTTCGCCGGGAGAGGTGAAAGATCATCACGTGTGGACGTACAATCTCACGCCGCGCGTGGTGGGATCCGAGGATCAGATTATGGATCGTGCGAGGGAGTTTGCGTACGAGGGGAGTCGCAGCGTCAATCCAGATGGCACACCTGCGCTTCCAGTTTTGCCCGAGAGTCTCGAGCAACGTGGATTCGAGTCGACATACGCACCAGAGAATTCGGACGCCGGGACGGGATTATTGACCCCCGCTCCAACGTACGCCCCCGCTTCCGAAGAAATGCCGCCAGCCCAATCAGCCCAACCAACTCAACCCGTCCAGCCGACGCAGCCCGTTTTTCCCTCCGGGAGCGCGGATTGGGACTCGCCGCCTCGATATCCCTCAGGAGGTTTTTCGCAATGATTGAACCCACGTCGAAAGAAACCACTTTTATCATTTTTAGTGACGATTGGGGTCGGCATCCGTCCAGTTGCCAAGAAATCGCGAAAATCTGGCTCCAACGCAACTGCGCGCGTCTCGTGTGGGTGAATACGATAGGCACACGCCCACCGCGTTTGGATTGGATCACGCTGCGTCGCGGGGTGGAGAAAATATCGGCGTGGGGTTTTCGACGCCCTCAAAACGAAGAGAGCGGGGAGACTTCCGCGACGCCCGAGGTGCTGCATCCTTTCATGTGGCCATGGTTCCGAACGTCGTTTGATCGCAAGCTCAATCAGGCGCTTCTTTGTCGAGCGCTCCGACCGTATATCTCGAACAGCACGTCGAGTCAAGAGGGTACAGAGAGTCCAGGGAGTCCGGGGAGTTCGATCGTCGTTATTTCAACGCTTCCGATTGTCGCGGACTTGCCAGAAGCGCTGCCGGAGGTGGCACGTTGGGTGTATTATTGCGTCGACGACTGGAGTCTCTGGCCCGGCATGGATTCTCGCGCTCTTGCGGAAATGGAGAAGAAATTCGTGTCGAAATCGGACCTCATTATTGCGGCAGGGCCCGCACTTCGGGAACGACTTCTCGGCATGACGCCTGAAGTCCATCTCATCACGCACGGAGTCACTCTAGACATGTGGCGCGGGACGCCGATTCCGTCGGAGGGCGCGTTGGCGCGAGATTGGGAGCCACCCGTTTTTGCGTTTTGGGGACTTCTCGACGAGCGCCTGGATATCGCGTGGCTTGAGCGACTTTCGCAAGATTTGGAGCAAGGGACGATCGTTCTCGCGGGCGAGTGCGTGTCTCCCGAGCTGCAGCGCCGCCTTGGGAGTATTCCGCGCGTTCGTTTGACGGGGTGCCTCCCGAGCGCTCAGCTGCCCGAGTTGGCGCACGATGCGGACGTGCTCATCATGCCGTATTGCAAGAATGAGGCGACGCGCCAGATTCAACCCTTCAAGATGATGGAGTATCTCGCCTCCGGGAAGCCTGCCGTGGTGCGGGATTTGCTCGCGGCGGAACAGTGGCGCGATGCATTGTGCGTTGCGGAGAGCGCGGAGGAGTTCTCGCGACTCGCAAAATTGTGCGCCGAGAGAGGAATCACCCCAGAAGAACGTCACGCGCGGGAGCGCCTTGACGCGGAGACTTGGGAGAATAAAGCTGTCGAATTTGAAAAACTGATTTTTGAACGATGATTAACAACGATTTTGTACCCATTGCTTCGGAACGACGCAACAAACCGCTTAAGTGCGTCGTGTTGGAGACGCGCGTCGTCACGGGAGCAGGAGGCGGTCCCGAAAAAACAATCCTCAACACCCCCCGATACATGACCCCCTTCGGCTACACGACACTTTGCGCGTATATGCGCCCGCCAAAGGATGAAGGATTTCGAGTCCTCGAAAAACGGGCAAAAGCGCTCGAGTGCCCGCTTTTGGAGGTCGACGACAAAGGTTTTTTTGATCTGAGCGTATTGAGCGACCTATTGCGCATCTGCCGAGAGAATCAGGTGGGGATTTGGCACGCGCACGATTATAAAAGCAACGTTTTGGGACTTTTGCTCCGTCGAAAGCACCCGATGAAGCTCGTCACGACCGTCCACGGGTGGGTCGAGCGCACGTGGAAGACGCCGCTCTACTACTTCGTCGACCGCCTCGCGCTACGTCACTACGACCACGTTATTTGCGTGTCGCACGACCTTTATAACGATTGTCTCCGCCTGGGCGTGCGCGAAAATCGTTGCTCACTCATCGAAAATGCCATCGATCTCCAACAATTTCGACGCACCCTTTCTATTGAGGAAGCGAAAATCCAGAACCAATTCCCAACCGATCATCTCGTTTTGGGGAGCGTCGGCAGGCTTTCGCCAGAGAAGAATTTCTCCGACTTAATTCGCGTCGTGGACGAGTTGATTGGGGAGGGGGAGCCGTTGTCCCTTTTTATCGCGGGAGATGGTCCGAGTCGTGCGTCGCTCCAGAGCCAAATCGACGCCTCCGCGCATCCCGATCGACTTCATCTTTATGGGTTTTGCGAGGATATTCAACGTTTTTATCAGGGTTTGGACATTTTTGTCCTTAACAGTTTGCGCGAGGGACTGCCGAACGTGGTGCTTGAGGCGATGTCTTACGAAACGCCAGTCGTTTCGACGCGCGTCGCTGGCGTCCCTAAAGTGATTACGAATGGATACAACGGGCTGCTCGTCGATATCAAAGACACGCGGGAGCTAAAAGAGCGCCTGCGATTTCTCATTGCGAAGCCAGATTATCGCCGAATGTTGGGAGAAAACGGGGGGCAAACCGTCTTCTCCCGCTACAATTTCGGCATAAGAATGAAAAAAATCAGGGACATTTACGACAGCCTGTTCGAAACCACGGTCTCTCACGGCGAGAGTCGATAAACCTCCACGTCGTCAAAGGCGCATTCGTCCTCGAGCGTGTGTTGATGATAAACACAAGTGAGAATCATTAATCTCCCTGTTTCTTTCGGCACCGTGACGATTCCTCGGATAGTTTTCCACTCAGCCTCATCCCCCGCAGGCGGGACGAACGCAACGTTTGCGCCCCAATGCGTCCACTTTTGATCCTCCGTTTGCCACTGGGCGGAGATGAGGGCGCTGGCGTTGCCAAGAAGTCGCACTTTTCCCAAAATCAGGTATTTTTCTCCCGGCTTCACGCTGATTCCCTGAATGTAGCACCCATTCAAGACCTTTTCGAATCCTCCAGCAGAGTTTTCTCCGAAATGAACGCTTTTGAACTTCCCGTTCGAATCCTCTCTCTGCCAGAATCCCCAATCACTCGGCTTCCCATTTTCTCCCTCGAGAAACGCGGAGTTTTGGAGGAGATTCTCTCCCAAGCCACCCTCATGCGCCACCTTCTCGAGATGCGCGAGATGCTCATCCGGGTGTGCGAGCCACCGCAGACGATCCGAAATTCCTGGGAGCGCGTCCTCCCAATGTCGAATTTTCTCCTGCCCCTCTGGGATGTTCCACCATCGATGCTTCTCGCCATAGACCCAAACGTACTCATCCGCCGCGCCCCACGCTGCGGCAAGATTGTCGCAAAAACGATCCAATCTCGTCTCACCCTCGCGTGCCGCGCGATAATAAATGCTTTCGGGAGGATTCACGTACATATCGAGATAGACCCCGAACCCGCATTGCACCTGCGCTCGATACTTGGCGCGCAGACCCGGTTCGACCAGATTGATACATGGCCCGTTCAACGAAATCATATCGAGAGCATACTTTTGGAACGCATCCTGCCCATCTAGGTAGTATCCATTTTCGCAGCCGTCCACCAACGTTATTTTCTCGCCAGCGGCACTGAGCATTCCGTTGATAAACGCGGGGAGAAGCGCGTAGACCTTGGATTGAAGGTGGAGGTCGGGATTTTCGCTTCGTCCAGCGTCGCGATGGAGAGAGTTCATCCAGAGGCAGAGGAGTGTAGCATCGGGGAATTCTTTTTGAATCGCCTGAATGAATTGCGCACCGCGCTTTCTCGCAAGAGCTTGCGCCTCGGCAAAAGAGCGTCCCTCGCCACCTTTGAAGTTGAACATCGCCTTGCTGTACGACTCGAAGTCCGGCGCGATTCCCTCGCTCCCACTCTCTTTCGCGACCCACGCGCAAATAGAAACCTTCTCCAAAAGGGTCTCCCATGCCGCATCGTCGTCCCACGCAACGGTTGCGGGCGAAAAATTCATGCGAATAAAATTATGATGAAACTTCGTGAATCGACAACTTCGCAAATCATCAATACACGTCTGATAGTCTGCTCGATTCCATTTTTTGTCGCTCCACATCCAGTCGGAAGAATCATCGCGTACGCCACTTTCTCCCGCGCTATAGGTGGGGCAGATTGTGTAGAGAATACCATCGAAGGGGGCATTCTTCTCCATTTCAACGTAGTTTTGCCGAATATACTGCGTGCATGGGATATCCCACCCCAACTCGATGAGTTTTTTCCCAGGCACTTGGGCGAGAACGGCGTCGGACGCTCCAAAGGCGAGGCACAACACCGCGAGGGCTAAAAGACGGAAGGATTTTGATCGCATATTCATTACTCTCTCTTCATGCAAAAGGTGTGGACAAAGCCAAAAAACAACTCAACGAGCGTTTCGTCGCGAAACACTTCATTGCTCAAAAAAACAATCAGGCTCGGCTCCGAGATAATCTCCCGAAACGGCATACGCCCGCGCGCGGCTCCCTCCGCAGAGGAAACGATGCTCGCAGCGACCGCAAATTCCATGATAATTGTCTGGATTTTGGAGCGCCACAAAAATTGGGTGGTTTTGGTAGGTCTCGACCACGGACACGTTTGGGAACTTCCCACAATCTATCGGTAGAAATCCTGCCGGGAAAATGACTCCATTGTGCCCAACAAACATGATGCCACGTCCATCCGTGATACCCAACGGTGCGCGGTAGCCCTGCCCACGATTCATTTTCGCGGCAAATTCTCCGTGGCTTTTGGGCGGCGCAAGTGGGTTGCCACCCTGCTCCAGCACGTATCGACGATAATGAGGCGCTTCAGTCGTCTTCACACCATAGGGTTTTGTCTGGGCGTGGTGCCACAATTTTTCGAATGCAATCTTATATTCTGGCGGAGTGATTCGAATCTCCTCCACTCCGCGCCCCACTGGCACGAGGAAAAACACCGACCACATTGCGATTCCTTTGTCCAGAAGCAACTCCGCAATCTCGTCGATCTGCGCGAAATTCCGCCGCGTGATGGACGTATTTATTTGGACGGGCAGATCCAAATCATACGCGAATTGGAGCATCTCCATCGTTTTGTCGAAACTCCCCTCCAACCCGCGAAACGAATCGTGCGTTGCCGCATCCGCACCATCCAGGCTGATTCCGATGGCAGAGACGCCCGATTTTTTCGCATTTTGGAACGCCTCAAACGTTGCCAACGGCGTGGCGGAGGGCGTGAGCGCAACCGTGATTTCTTTTTCTACCGCAAAGGAGATCAGGTCAAAAATATCCGCGCGCTTGAGAGGGTCGCCCCCCGTGAAACAAAGGTTCGGCTTGCGCGGAAACTCCGCGACCTGTGTGATGAGACTCATCGATTCCTCGTGCGTCAGCTCGTCCGGCGCGGCATCGTGCTGCGCGCTCGCTCGACAATGCTTGCACGCCAAGTCGCACGCCTGCGTGACCTCGTAATAAAACATGAGCGGATTCGTCCGAAAGTCGTCCGAGGTATAAGGTTTTCGCTCCATTATAAACTCTCCTCCGTTTGGCGAATTAGTTTCACAACGTCTTTTGGTTCTTCAATCAACCGCAGCTCGGACAAGAACTCGGGGGCATTAATCATGCGACTCAGACGCGCCAGCGTGCGGACGTGCTGCGTGTCGTCCACAGAGCAGATGAGAAAAAAGATATCCGAGGGGATGCCGTTTGTCGCGAAATAGACGCCACCTCTTACGCGTCCGAAAGCGATAAAAGGGTCGCCCAAAATATCTGCCATCGGATGGCGAGGGTGGAGGAGCGCCACCCCGTTCTCCATGGCGGTTGGATACATATTTTCACGACTGAGTACCGCTTCCTCCATCGCTTTGTTGTCCCACAGCAGGTTGGTTCCCATTGCGACCTCAACCATCTCACGAACAATCGCGCCCTGCGACCTTGCCGTGAGCGGGATTTTAATCGCCTCGGGGAAAATCAGGTCGCTCAACGGAATATCTTGCAGACCTTGTGCGAGGATTTCACACGATTTTTCCAACTCCTTCAGTTCCTGGTCGCCCGCCTCGCCAATCTTATTTTGAATCCACTCGAGGACTCCCTTTCTCGAAAAACG
Source organism: Planctomycetia bacterium (assembly GCA_030527105.1). Lineage (GTDB taxonomy): Bacteria > Planctomycetota > Planctomycetia > Pirellulales > Thermoguttaceae > RGIG3701. The sequence goes on along the minus strand of JAUNBK010000070.1, from coordinate 7,749 downwards.
CCACTCTCCGCCCACCTTCTGCGCCGGAATCTGCTCTCGCTCCGCCATGCGCTGAATCTGCTGCGTTTGAAGCCCAAGAACGGGCGCAAGTTGATCAATATTAAAATAAGCCATAATCATTCCTTCTCTTTAATTGATGTCATTTGTGCTAAAATCGCGTCGAAATGGAGCGCCTTTCGACGTCCCGCGAGACGCCACTCAAAATCAAAATCATTCTACCCCCTCGAACCACTCCTCGCCAATAAACTTCCCAAGCAGATAAAATTTCTGGTCGGGATACCACAAAACAGTTTTTCCATCGACCTGCGTCGTGCTCGTATAGAAGGAATTCCCTGAGGGTCTGTCGATAAACAATCTTGGCTCAGAAGTGAACCAAATCGGCTGTCGCGCGCCCTCTTGATACTTCCCCGCGATGAGGTAGAGCGGACCACGATTTTGCCACGGCCCCTTTTTAGGATCGAAATGGTTGTGGATGAGCGCGAAATAGAGTCCGCTGGCCGCCTCGTTTCCCCTCCAATCATAAAGAGGGCACGGCGAAACCGGATGAGGAAACGGCGTGCCGCCATCTTTATCGAGAAGTTTCTCTGGCTGCGTCCACGTGAGTCCATCGTCAGAACTCACACTCCAACAAGGGCACCCAATGCCCGTGCGCATTAGCGCGAAAAGCCGTCCGTCCGGGAGTTTCACGATCGCGGGTTCCTCGCAATGCACTCCCACGTGAAGAGCTTGGTCGTTGATCATGCGCCACGAAAGTTTCAACTCCTTGGGCGATGGGTCTTCGTCGATGTTCTCAAAATGGATAAACTCCGTGACGGTTCGATACTTCGCATGGTGCTCTGGAGCGGCGTAGCGCGTGACGCCAACGATATACGTGCCATTTTTGCCGACGCGCGTTGGTTTTTGCCACACAACCCACTCAGGAGGAATCGAGGGATCGGAGGAATCGTTCGAAGTGCGCGGAATCGGTATTTCTTCAGGAGCCGACCACGTTTCGCCCAAATCGTCGCTAAAAATGCACGCCATAACGCCCGTATGCTGCCGGTTGGTGGAGACCTTCCCGGGCTGGTACTGGTTGTAGATGACGTAAATTCTGCCCGACTTGCTGACGAGGGGGAAGCCCCAACTTGCGATTGGAGTGTCGTCATTCATCGTGCGTGGACCCGCCAGAACGCGCGGCTTCGACCATGTTTTTCCCTTATCGTCGCTCCTAAAAAGCGTGACGTGCTGATCGAGCGCACCCTCGCACGTCGCCTGACACGTGAGAGCAAAAAGGATTCCCTTCGGACCGTCGAAAACTTGGAAGTGGTCGTTGTAGCAATCGCCCAGCGTGTTTTCGTCGACTTGAGGGCGATAAACCACGAAATCTGGTCTCGAGTAGAAAACGTCTTGGGGATTTTCCTTTTTTTGCTTCTTTCTACGCTCCAGCGTCCCTTTTATACGGGCTTCATACTCTTTTTTCCACGTTTCGACGCTCGCACTCTGCTGCCCCCACGCGAGTGGCGTAAGAGTGAGGAAAAATAGGGTCAAAAGTGAGGCGATATGTTTCTTTTTCATCGTTGTTCTCGTTTCTTCTTTGCGGAAGGAATGAAAAAATAGGGGCGTGAAAATTTTCTCTGATCCCGAAAAATGTCGTTGAGCCTCTATTTTTAGCGGCGCAAACAACATTGAGAACAAATCTTCTCGTGGCTCGGAATAAGATAGACTTTCTTATTTTATCATTTTTCCCACGAAAGGGAAAGACCCCCTGTGGAATTTTTTTCAGGCAAAAGAGGTTGAAAACAAACAGCAAAAATCAATTTTGAGGACACGAGCAAAAAAAAATTAAAAAAAGTTGGAAATTTTTTGAGAGCGGGAAACGATGTGAAGAATGATGGAAAAAAAGAATATAGCACCAAAAAATGATTTGTTAATCCAAGTACGTAAAAATAGCATGTGAAAGGAAATTGCCACTACTATCAAAAGTTTTACAAGTAAAACGACATACACTGTTGAAGATATCCCAAAAAACTCGTATAGAAAATCCTTCAAAAACCAGGCTAAACGCATAGTTAGAGCCGATTTATGCACTTGGTACACCTTGACAAGAAGGCGTTTTTGAGGTAAAAATAATCTCGTTGACTTTAGGAAAAAGTCGTTGTTGGAATTTTATTACTATTCCGCACAAAATTTCGGAAAACAGTTCTGTTTCAGATCTGTACACCACATTTTATGAAAATCACAAAGATTTTAGTGCGGGATACGTGTAACTAACGTTCAGTTCTCACAAACTTATGTAAAGGAGTACAATATGTCCATGATGAAAGTCCGAAATGTTGAAAACGTTTCCAAACTGCCTCTAACCGCGCGACAGCGCGAAGCTCTTGAGTTCATCCGCCGATGCGTTCGAAAACGCGGATACGGTCCAACCGTCCGAGAAATCGGCGACCAAATGGGAATCCACTCGCCCAACGGTGTCGTAGGGCACCTCGTCGCCCTCGAACGCAAAGGTTTTATCCAACGCGAGGCAAACCTCTCTCGATCCATCATGCTCGTCGAGCGGGGCGAGAAAAACCTCGCTGGTGTCCAAGTCTTGGCGGAAGTCGCGTTAGGGAAAATTATCGAGAACCAAAAAACGGACGAACGACTCGACATTGCGGAAAAGATCCATCTGACGGGCGAGGACTATTTCCTCCTCCGAATCAAAGACGATTCCCTCCGCGAGGAACACGCCATTTGTGCTGGAGACTATCTTCTGATTCGGCGAGCCAGAAACGCAGCAGAAAACGAAACAGCCGTACTGCGCGATTACGAGGACAACCTGCGATTTGCGCGGTGTATTTTCGACCCCGCCACCTCGAAAACCCAGCTCGCCACCTTAGGAAACGAGTCGCGAATAATCGAAAACGCCTGCTCGGGGATATACGGTGTCGTCGTCGCAATGATGCGATTTTCGATATAGACGTCTTTCGGTGAACCCTCCTCTATTTATTATGTATTTATCATGTATAAACCGTTACCTTTGGAGGCTTGTATGATTAGAGCCGTGTATAGAGAACACATTCGATCGCCGACCGTGAGATAGAATGGGAAACGCGCAAAAAACAACTCGTCCGAAGCGCCGCCCAGCCTGTGTGCTGGTTGGCGCGTTTTTTTTGGAAGGTTGCCCGACGAGCCTGCCGATGCGGCGGCTTTGGCGGCCTGAGAAAACGTTACACTTGTTTTTATAGGATCAAACGCACATTTGTGAAATGATTGACACAACGCAAGCAAAAATCCCTCGGCACTTCATCAGGAACTCCGCTTCGCTTCGTTCACCGCTCCGGCGGGGCGGTCATTCTCGGCTCCGTAGAATCTTGGCGCAAACTTTTTTTGATCGCATCCCATCGGAGGGAATATTCAGCCGCCACCCCTTGTAAAAATCAGTTTTTCCGGGTAGAATCAAGACTCGTGGAGAGATGTCGTGAGAAGAGGCGCTTCTCTCCCGTTTTGAAGAGAAAGGGGTTATGAATGTCCGGGATTATTATCAACAACCCGTTGACGCGCAATTTTTTCGGGTGCAATCGTTCTATTGGTGTTGTGGGTTTGGGACTCGCGGGTAAAACGGTGTTTCTCACTTCCCTCATTGACCACCTGCGCAACCACAATCCAGAGCGATATCCTTCTCGTTTTGACTTGGAAAATAAGCGTGTGAGCGAGTTTTCGAACCTTGTGCCACCACGATCAGACATATGGTGCCCGTTTCGGTTTGAGGAGTTTCGAGCACAAATGGCGAACCAATTCAAGTGGCCGGAACGGACGACTTCTTGCTCGCGTATTGATTTGAAGTTCAAATTCTCGTGGACTTCTGGCGGTTTTTTCGTCCGCAAGGGGGAGAGAACGTGGAACGATTATTATCTCACGCTCTACGATATACCTGGCGAGAGGACGCCCGACGTCGTTATGTATGAGAATGGGTATGCCGCGTGGTGCGAGTTGACGCTGAACTCGATGAGGAAGTACTACAAGCAGTATCGCGACCATGCGGGGAATTTGGACGCGCTGCGGGATTATCTCGATTTGGCGGAGAATCCGTGCGAGATGGGCGACGATGAAATCGTCCGTGCTTATAAACTCGCGCTTATCGAGATGCTCGAAAATGGCTGTTCCAACGTGACGCCGTCGATTTTTATGGTGGACGACGAGGGACGTCGTTTTCGCGACAAGCACTGGGAGTGCCGGATGTTCGAGGATTATCGCGACAGGCTTTTGACGCGCTGCCGTGCGGGAGCAGCTGGGGCGGAATTCGCGCCGCTCGGAGAGAAATGGCGATCTTCTTCCACGGACGAAGCGTTCGGGCGTGCGTACCAACGCTACCAGAGGGAGTACGTTTATCCTCTTTTTGGGACGCTCATTTCGTGCGACGCGCTCGCGTTTTTGGTCGATATTCCCACGATCTTGAAAAACGGTCCGCGTGATTTAAACATGTATCGAGAAATTCTCTCCAACCTTTTGATGGGGCTGCATCCAGGGGATTCGATTTTGCCGTTGCTTTTTTCGCTCGGATTTCGCCACAGTATCGAACGAATTGCGTTTGTTGCGACGCAGTGCGATCGATTTCACCCGGACGACCAGCCGACGCTTGTCGCGATGCTTCAGCATTTAGCCGATCCGGTGTGCAATCGTGTCTCTTTGGACTATCGATACGAATATTTTGCCGTCTCGGCTGTCGAATCGACGCGACTTATGGACGACGGAAAGATGCATTTCAACACACCCAATGGCGAAGCGGCGCTCGATTATTGGCGCATTCCGAGTGAGTGGCGGGGCGATTTCCCCAACGACGCGCAGTCGGAAGCGTTTGTCTCTCAATATCGCGCGTCCAACAGCATCTTGCCGCGCGTTGCGCCCGTTTTTAGTCGTGACGAAGCCGTGCCGCCGAGCCAAATTAAGTTGGACGCCCTTTTTCGTTTTTTGACGCAATGGTGATGGATGGAGGCTTTATAGTACTTCGCGTTGAAATGTCCGGTGCCGTCTGTCGTTGGGGCTACGCACCACAGCTCGCAAAACGCCGCATAAAACGGAAATCTTAAAGGAGAACGTATAAATGAACGATACCCCCCCAAAATTATACCCTTTCGATGATGAAGACCCCAACCGCATTTATGGCGGAGGAGAGCAAAAAAACGAGGAGCCAAAGAGCAAATATCCGAAGAGCGAGGAGTCAAAAAGCGACACGCCTGCTGAGGATTCCTCTGCCGCTTTTTGGCGGTTGGACAAAACGGACGAAACGATCACGCCGCCCGAAACGATGGAGGGCGTGAATATGGTCTCGGCAACGCTTCGTGATTCGTGGGGAGACGCGCAAAGTGCGGCGTTTGAGGAGTCGGAACCTCCGTTGAAGTCGGACTCGGCAGGGCGTTTTTCCGCGTGGGGGTGCTCGATCTTTTGCCTTTTGGGTGGGGTTTTTGGTATATATTGCCTCGTTCAAGGCATCAGGCTTTGGCAGGCGGTCGAAACGCTTCCCACCCCGCTAAAGTACGGCGCGCTCGCGATTTTTGGCGTTCTGCTTGTCGCGATTCTCGTGGCGCTCGTGCGGCTCACGTGGTTCTATTGGTGTTTGACGAGCAATCGACAACAATATCTTGCGTTCGAGAGTCAGCAGAATCAACTCCGCACGTGGGAAAAGCACGTCGAGTTGGCGCGAAATCGCAAGAACATCTGTCGGGTGCTTCGGAATTTCGTCCGAAACTACCCGCGAGAAAATCTCCGCAGCAACTCGGCTCTCCGGGGCGTTTTGGTTCGGGAAAAAAGGACGCTCGAAGAGACACTGAGGCAACTCGACTTCCTCTGCCAGACCGCGCCTGAGTCGGATTCGGACAGGTGGTTGGAGCAATACCAAAAGTTTCAAGAGATTTTAGACGCAGCGGCGCGCCACTCGCTTGATCACGCGGCAAAAATTGTCGGACTCAAAACCGCGATTTCGCCCAATCCGTTGTGGGATATGATGATCGTTCTCTATTGGTCGTTTAGATTCATGCGCGAATTGTGCGCCATCTACCACTTGAGGGCGAATTTTTACGCAACGTGTCGCCTCGTGGCGAAGATGTGGACGACCGCAATCTGCTCCTCGGCGGTGGATTCTGCGGAAGATTTCGCGCAGGTCGGGGCGGAGCATCTCGGACAAATGCTGACGTCAAACAAAGTTTTCGTAGCGATTTTTGGGCAGGCTGCCACTAAAACGGCGTCCGGCGTGGCAAACTACTACCTCTTTCGACGGCTCGGCAACGCGGCTCTTGAGCAAATCCGTCCACTTGTTGTGGAAAAGAAGTAGGAATTCCCCATATTTAGCGTGACAACCCGCGCATCGTGTGGGAAATTTCCACCGTGAGTTTCCCACGATTCCGCTCCAAGGATGCGCTCGAGTCGTTGATGCGCAAAAGGAGCGTCCCATCGAACGGCACCACAATCGTCCGATCCAAACCAATACGGAAGGGGGCGAAAAAGGTTCCATCTTGGTGGTCGTTCATAATTTCTGGCGACACGGAATCCGCGTCCGTCAAAATTGTTGCGGAGAGAATCCCAAGTGGCGCTCCATCATGATATCGAATCGTGATGCCGTTCGCCTCACACGGGTAGTAGACGCCCTCCGGTTGGTACAACTCGAAACGCCCTTTCGCACGGATGCGGAGTCTGTCCCCTTTTTTGACGTGGATGAGCGTATTTTGCCACCCGCGCGTGGCTTCCACGGACGCCAACTTCTTTTCCCCCGCCCGAATCGGCTCGCCTCGTGTCGTATCGAACAACATCGGCGCAAGATTATAGCCATAATCAAACGTCGAGACGTACATCAGCCACTGTTTCTCAAGCTGCGGCACCTTTTCGCCCAAATTCTCAAGAAACTGCGGCGTGAATTGGCTCTCCGCGACGGACTCTTTCAATAGCTGCGGCAGCGCGCGAAACTCCGCTTGCGTGTCCGGGTGGCGGTCCAAAAAATTCGCCATCGCCCACGACCAATAGTAGACCGCGTTCGTGCGGAAGTCCTCGTTTGTGTTCACGAACGTTTGGTGGAACGTCCGCGCCTCCCCACGCTCAATCGCGTCGTGAATCTCCTTAATTCGACCACAATGAGGGACGGCTTCCCTCGTCGGCGGCATAAATCGCAGCTCGACCGGCGACGCTTGAAAGTCGTGCATCCCAAGCAGCTCCGCCATTCCCTCGGCATACCATGCCGGTCCGACGCTTCCGAGGACTGTGTTGCAAAAACTATGCACCATCTCGTGAATGAGCAGATGTTGTCGATAATAATCGCTCGGCTGGTCGTACAACCACGCATCGTAGTTGAACGAGAACCCATTTTTGAACGGCGGGAGAATCTCTGGCAAATAGCCTGCCTGCATGAAAGGAATGTTGTCCTTCATGAGGTACATCGTGAGGTACCAATCATCGTCGGGGCGCGCGTCGAAATAGTCGCAAAGCTGCTCGAACGCTTCGTCCGCCGCCTTGGGGAGCGCACGCACGGCAGGGGTGAGCGGCATGTCCGTGACGAGCAATATTCGTTTCCCTCGGAGTGTGTGGAGGTTGTGTTTCTCGTTTGCGCTCTCGTCTATTTTGAGCCGTGGATACTGACGAAACGCGCGCGGCACCGTGTCGGGCGTCCCTTCCATGATGCCTGACGTCTCGCGTTTCTTAAAGGGAGCGTCCTCTGGCGACATTGTCATGATCTCTTCCCACGAGGCGTCCATGGGAAACTCGATTTCGTTCTCTTCTGGTTTGGATTTTGTCGATTTCGAC
>JAUNBK010000069.1 GCA_030527105.1 Planctomycetia bacterium | reverse complement strand
CCGCCACCACAGCCAACGGCTCCGCCACCATTTTCGGCAACGGCACCGGTCGCGATTGGGCGGAATTCACCCTCGGCGCCCAATACACTTCCGGCAACTGGACCCTTTCCGGCGACTACTACCTCTTCGCGAACGGCGACAACACGCTGCACGCCGGGATGGGGACGCTGACGTGGAAGTTCTAAGCGCTTTCAGGGGCAAATAAAAACGGGAGCAGACCCTCATGGTATGCTCCCGTTCTCGAGTTCTATCTTATTTTTCGTGGAAACTCAACAAACCAACACCAGTTTGGATTTTCACATCCCCTTCGCTCGACAGACAAAAGAGTGACCACCACTCCGCCCCACATAATCGGAACCCTCAAAATGCAACGCCCCTAAAAACAATCCGGCTGCACAACTTCTCTCTTCCATCCGGCTTTGTTTTGCGTTCGCTCTGGGTGGTAACCTTCTCGCGTCGAGGTCGTCGTCCTTCCCAAGCGCGCTCGTGGCTCGACGACCTAGGCAGCTTTCGCGGTGGAGGACTGCTTCTCCTTGGCGACTGGTGGCGTGACTTCGTATGTCTTCCGTTCGGAAAATTCCTCGCGCTTCCCTCGATTCCAGTTGGCAACCGGACGGAAATACCCAACGACGCGAGAATAGATCTCAGTTTTCTGACCACATTTCATAAATCAAAAATCCTTTCGTAAAAGCCCTCGGACGTGGACGAAATCGCCCAAATCGCGAGAAAAATGAAGTAATTGTTCATCGGAATAGCGTGGAATCGCGGCAAGCGAGTCGTCCAACGTTTCCACTTCGTTAAATTGTTGCAGCGCCCACTGCGAGACGCCAAGCTCCAAAAGTTCGTCCCTCATTTGGGTCAAGTCGTCAAACGACAAGAAACCGGGATGAACGGTTGTTCTTATATCAAGCTCAACACCAGCTGCGAGGAGAAGCCGAATCGACTCCTGAACGCGCGGGGCAAGCCCATCGTAACGCTGGGCGGGGAATTTGTAATCAACCCCAGCCGCATCGAGCAAATTTTTCTCAAGGAGTGCCGAGACCCTGTGTGGCAAGGTGCCGTTTGTGTCGAGCTTGACGCAATACCCCATTGATTTAACCTTGGCGAGAAACTCGTCCAAATCGTCCTGAAGCGTTGGCTCCCCACCCGAGAAAACGACGCCTTCGAGTAAACCACGCCGAGATTCGAGGAGTTCGAGGAGTGTTTCCACCGGAATTTCCGGCTGACTCTCAGGGTCCGCGACCAGGCAGGGATTGTGACAAAAAGGACAGCGCATGTTGCAGCCGCCGGAAAAAACGACGGCACAAATCTTGCCCGGATAGTCGATGAGACTAAAAGGAACGAGTCCGCGAATATTCATGACCACACCCTCAAAAACTCCGTAAAAACCCCGTGAAAACCTCGTAAAAAAGGAATCCTACCGCTCGCAGGGGCATTCAGCGTGCGCCCCAGGGATGTACCCATGGACAGGACAAATGCTGAACGACGGCGTGAGCGTGAAGTACGGCAGCTTAAACCGCGTGGCGATTTTCTTGACGAGCGCAGCCGTGACGCTCGGATCCTCGATTCTCTCGCCGAGGAACGCATGAAAAACGGTTCCGCCAGTGTAAAGGCACTGGAGATGGTCCTGCAATTCAAGCGCCTCAAACAAATCGGAGGTGTAACTCACAGGGAGCTGGGAGGAGTTGGTGTAGTACGGAGTGGAACCTCCCGCCGTGATGATGTCGGGATACTTCGCCTTATCAATTTTAGCAAGCCGGAAACTCGCACCCTCTGCAGGCGTTGCTTCGAGGTTGTAGATGTGCCCCGTCTCCTCCTGGTAGTCCTGAAGACGGAGGGTCATCTTGCGCAGGATACGGTGGGCAAAGGCTTGCCCCGGTCCCTCCGCGATGTTGCAGCCTAACAGGTTCAAACAACACTCGTTCATCCCGACGAGACCAATCGTGCTGAAGTGGTGCTCAAGGGTCTGAAGGTACGTCTTCGTGTAGGGGAGAAGGTCACTCTCGAGGTGATTTTGGACGACCTTCCGCTTGATTTCGAGGGACTCTTTCGCCAAATCCATCTGCTCGAAAAGCCGATCCATAAGCTCATCCTCAGTCTGGGAGAAGTAACCAAGTCGCGGGAGGTTGATCGTGACGACGCCAATGGAGCCGGTCTTCTCTCCAGCACCGAAGAGTCCGCCCGTTTTGTTACGCAACTCGCGAATGTCCATCTGAAGCCGACAGCACATGGAGCGCACGTCGCCAGGCTTGAGACTGCTGTTGACAAAGTTTTGGAAGTAGGGCAATCCATACCTTCCCGTTACGCTAAAGAGGAGGCGGGCGTTCTCGGAATCCCAATCGAAGTCCTTCGTAATGTTGTACGTTGGAATGGGGAACGTGAAGATGCGCCCGTCGCGGTCTCCCTGCGCCATGACCTCGAGAAAGGCACGGTTGATCATGTCCATCTCCGGCTTGAAATCTTTGTACGTGAGCGAGTCGTGCGCCACGCCGCCCACCACGACGGGGGTGTCGCGCAAATCCTCTGGAACCTCCCAATCAAACGTGAGGTTCGTGAACGGCGTCTGACCCCATCGACTAGCAATATTCAGCCCGAATATCAACTGTTGGATATTCTGCTTGACTTGGCGATAATTCAAACCATCAGCACGAACGAACGGCGCAAGGAGCGTGTCGAACGAGCTAAACGCCTGCGCGCCCGCCCACTCGGTCTGAAGAGTGGAGAGGAAGTTGACGATTTGCCCCAGAGCGGTGTCGAAGTGCTTGGCTGGCGCGGCACTCGCACGACCGCCACTCCCTTGGAACCCGAGGAGGAGCAGCTCGCTCAAACTCCACCCAGCACAATATCCCACGATACCACACGACAAATCGTGCAGGTGAAAATCGCCGTTCGCGTGTCCCTCGGCAATCTCCTTGGGATAGATGTTCGCGAGAGTATAATTCGCCACGACCGCGCCAGAAATGTGGTTGAGAAGACTTGCGTAAGAATAATCCGCATTCGAATTTTCGTTGACTCGCCAGTCGGTCTGGTGGATGTAGTCGGAGACCAAAGACTGGATGTCCATCATCAAATGCTTCGCGCTGCGGATTTTGCGGTGCTGCTCGCGATACAAGATATACGCTTTCGCGGTTTCGGGCAAGTTCCTCTTGATGAGGCACTTCTCGACCAAATCCTGGACGTCCTCGACGCCAGGAGTCTTCCCCTCCGCAAAAAAGCCCTCCTCGATCATGTCGCAGACTTCCTGCGTGATTTCTCGAGCCTGAATTTCAATCTGATCGTTTGGATATCTTGAAGATCGCAAGGCTTTAGACAACGCCTTCTCGATTCTCTCCGAGGTGAAGGGGACAACGTCTCCACAACGCTTGACAATTTGTTTCATGTCACGGTCTTCCAGGGTGAAAAGTTTTATAATACTTCGCGTTGGAATTTCCATTTCCGTCCGCCGTTGGAGCAACGCAACACGGCTCGCATTAGTGAAAACGGAACTCCATTTGAGGACTGGTCCAGAACCAAGTACGCATTCCTAACGTTGTCCTTCGAATACACGCAAATTACGACGATATCCAAGCAGGCGGGTGTCTGACTCACGCGTTTCTTTGTCAAGAATCCCACAAAAAATTCTCTCAAAGAGGGCAAAAAGCAACCGAAGGATGCGCGAACCCCCCACGTTCGCAGCGGTGGGAACCGTTCTGGATAGCTCATTTCACACCGGATTCCCTGTTGCGAGGACGGAGAAAATTTCTTCGCCTCACTTCCTGCATTGTCTGGGGGCATTATAACATTCCCAGCAAATCTGTCCAGAGGGGGAGGGGGCTTTTTTAGAGAAAATTTCCATATTTGCCATTTTTCTTGCTCTCATGCCCCACAGAATGTATAAAACAGCTAAAAGAGAGGGAATGAGCAAAGCCAAACAAATCCGAACAATTATTACCTTTCACCCTTTCGTGGAGTTTGATTCAGTTGATAAAACCACTTCTACCGCATAAAATAAGGGATGCGCGCAAAATACTCAAGAAAATTCCCAGAAACTTCCGCGCAGATAAAAATATATCTCGAAGATACCTTTCTAATAGATATACAACATATCCAACTTTTTATTCTGAAATTACTACAAAATGTACATAGCGCTTAGATTGGGCAGTTTCAAAAAATGAGGGAAAATTCTCTCGCCCCGACTTTTTTGATGCGATTTTGTGATACAACGAATCCAACCCCAGAGTGCCCTCAAAATTTGGTGGTTATACTCGTTCTCCTTTAAAATTCCCGTTTTATGCGACGCTTTGCGAGCCGTGGTGCGTAGCTCCAACGGCGGACGGCACCGGAAATTTCAACGAGAAGTATTATAAAATAGAAAAATGTCTCGCCCCACCCGAGCCGAGAACGACGCATTGGAGAATTCCCCCTCTTCCAGAGGTGTGGTCTTTCCGTGGAGGGAGAGCACTCATGCTCTCCAAAAATTCCCCTTTCAGAGGGGTGGAATGCAAACTTTTTTATGAAAATTTTGTTAGTGCCCACTTGAATCTCGGGGGAATTTAGGTTATATTAGGTTTTGTTCGTCAAATTTCCCACCCTTTTTCCTTTGAGAGGCATATCAGATGACGCCCAGGCAGACTCATTTTTTGCAAATATTTTCTATTGGTCTAACGGCACTCTTGTGCGGTTCGTTTCTCGGTTTTTTTGGAACGAACAGTTTCTACAAGAAAAATCTTGCGGACGAAAAGTTTGTCTCGCAGGTTTATGAGAGTTTCAAGAAAAAAGACGACAGCGCACCGCAGCAGCGTTCTGCCGCGCTCGTTCAGGTCAAAACGTTAGAGGTTGGTCCTGCGCAAGAGTATCGCACCATTTTAGGTCGACTTATCGAAATCAACCGCTCCACCGTGTCGTGCGAGGTAAGCGGAAAAATTATCGAGATGTGCGTGGAGGAAGGATCGCCCGTCGAGGGATACGTGTGGAAGGACAATCGTTCTCCCGCCGAAAATGGCAAGGAGGAACGACTTCCCAAAGAAACGCCCCCGCCGAAAAGCGTGATTGCGAGAATCGACCCCATTTGGAATAATATCGCCGTTTTGGAAATTCAATCCAACATCGCGGCTCTCGAGGCAAAGCAAAGATTTCAAGCAAACGAGCTTGAGCGATCGCAGGCCCTCATCACGACCGACGCCGTGAGCAAAAGCGAGTTCGAGTCGAATCGCGCGGCGCTCGAGGAGCTTCATGGGCAGATTGCGGCGCAGAAAGCGTTGCTCTCGGAATTGCGGCTCCGACTCAAGCGCTCCACCATCGTCGCTCCCTACACGGGCGAGGTTGTCCAGCGTTATGTGGACGTCGGCGCGTACGTCACGCCCGGCACGCCGATTGCCGAGGTGATTTCCACCGGGCAAATCGACGCGCGTGTGTATATTCCCGAAGACTTCATCCAAAGAATCCATATTGGTCAAGAAATTACGCTCCACATCGACCCGTTGAATAAAGACGTCGTTGGGAAGGTAGCGCAAATCGTCGGTTCGGCAGAGACCGCGTCGCGAACTTTCCCCGTCCGCGTGCGCCTCGACGACGTGAAGGGTGAGTTGAAAGCGGGAATGAGTGTCACGTCGCGAATCCCCGTCACGGACCATTTCGACGCATTGCTCACGCACGAAGACGCCGTGTTGGTCAAGCCGGACGGGAACACGATTTGGGTGCTCTCCGAGGTGCCGGAGGGATTGGAGGCGAATCCCTATCCCGTGAGGATTTTAGCCGACATGCGCCAAACGCTCGCCATTGCGCCGATCGACGAGGCGGGGCGAAAGGCGCTCCAAAGTGGCGTGAAAGTCGTCACGGAGGGTGCCGAGCGACTCATCCCAGGTCAACTCGTGCAGATTGTCGAAACGCCCCACCAGATTCAGGTCGTCCCCGGTTTGTACGAGTCCGGACAGCAGAAAAAAGAGGAGGATTAGTCCTTCAATCTTGAGTTATGATCGTAAAAAAAGCAAGATAGGTCGTTTGAGAAGCAAATATTACTATGGATTTTATAAAATTTTCGATTAATAATCCCGTCAAAGTGATTGTCGGGGTGATTTTGATACTTATTTTCGGCGTGATTGCGCTTGACCAAATTCCGATTCAACTCACGCCGGACGTCGATCGACCGATCATTTCCGTCTCGACAACTTGGTCGGGACGAAGTCCTGAAGAGGTAGAGGAATCCATCATTCTGGAGCAGGAAGAGAAGCTCAAGTCGATCCAAGGTCTGTGGAAAATGACGTCGTATGCGCGCTTGGGCAGAAGCTTCATTCGCTTGGAATTCAACGTGGGAACGGACAAAACCCGTGCGCTTCAGGAGGTCGCGAATAGTTTGGACGAGGTGCGGAGCTACCCCGAAAACGTCGATCGACCCGTGATTCGTATGCAGGACTCCGCCAGCGACGAGGCGGTGGTGTATATGATGCTCCTCGCGGACGACCCCAGTTTCGAGGTCGCGGAAATATACGACTTCGCGGACCGGTACATCAAACCGCCGCTTGAGAGAATCCCGGGCGTGTCGGAAGTCGATCTTCGTGGCGGACGAGCGCACGAGCTGCACGTTCGATTCGACCCCTACCTCCTTGCCCAGCGCGAAATTAGCCCGGTGGAACTCCGAAACGCCCTCCAATCCGACAACGTGAACGAATCCGCAGGAAACATGCCCGGCGGGAGGTTGGATTATACCTATCGTATATTGGGGCAGTATCGCGATTTGGAACCGATCCTCAAAACCGTCATTAAGCGCGACGACAATGGCGTCCCGATTCGGGTTGAGGACGTCGCCAAGGCGGAGCTGGTCTTGGAGAAGAGCGTCCACTTCGACCAGAGCAAGGGACAAACTTCCATGTCGGTGTTCGTCAAGCGCGAAACGGGGTCGAACGTTTTGGAAATCGTGAAGCAGGTCAAAGAACGCATCGCCGAAATGAACGGACCGGGCGGCGCACTCAGTCGCTTTCATCATAATCGCTACGGACTGCATCTCCACATCACGTACGAGGATTCGCTCTATATCAACAACGCGATTCAGTCCGTCCTGGAGAGTTTGTATTTTGGCGGGATATTAGCGATTTTGTGCCTCCTTATCTTTTTGAGGAGTGCGCGCCCGACGATCGTCATTGCGATAGCGATTCCACTCTCCGTGATCGGAACGTTCGTCGTGATGTGGGCGGCGGGTCGAAATCTGAACGTCATTTCGCTTGCGGGTTTGAGTTTCGCGATTGGTATGGTGGTCGACAACGCGATTGTGGTGCTCGAAAATACAGACCGGCACCTTGCGCTTGGCGAGCCATTGCGCGTGGCTGCGTATCGCGCCGTGAAAGAAGTTTGGGGCGCGATCCTCTCCTCCACGCTCACGACGATCGGCGTTTTCGCTCCCATTTTGACGATTCAGGAGGAAGCGGGACAGTTGTTTTACGACTTGGCGCTTGCTATTTGTGCGTCGGTGGGATTGTCGCTTATCGTTGCGATGCTCGTGATTCCGTGTGCGTGTTCGCTCATTTTGCGTCCTCGGCGAGAATACACAGGTTGGAGAAAGTTTGCGGACTCCATGGGCGGGGTCGTTCCGATTGCCGGGAAGTTGTGCGACTGGTTTGCGGATTTCGTCTACATGCTCACTGACAGAAGCTTGGCGGGAGTGTGGGCGCGTGTCGTGATTATCGTAACCATCACGGTGTCGGCTTTGGGTTTGAGTTATTATCTCATGCCACCCGCGAGTTATTTGCCGGACGGGAACAAAAATTTCACCTCGTGTCGTCTCGTGGTGCCGCCAAGCTACTCCTTGATGCAGAGCTACACCATTGGGAAGCGCTTGGAGGACTCCATTCGACCGTATTGGGAGGCGCAATCGACGGAAGAGGCGTCCGCTCTTGGAAAATTGGTCGACTTTCAAACCGGCTTGGAGTACGAAAAAGTCCCCGCCTTGAAGGAGTTTTTCTTCGTGGTGGCGAACAACTCGGTCTTTATGATTGGGATGAGTGCCGACCCGAACAACGTGAAGCCCGTCGCGACGATCTTCACGCAAGCGATGCGACAAATCCCGGGCGCGACCGGCTTCGCGTCGCAAGCCTCCATCTTTGGCAACACATCTGGCGGATCGAACGCCGTGGACGTTGAGATGTTTGGCGACGACCTGATTCAGCTGCGTTCGAGTGCGGGCGCGCTCCAAAAACGGCTCCGGGGCGTCTTCTCCGTTTTTGCCGTTCAAGAAACGCCTCAAAACTTCAACGAGGCGGGACCCGAGGTGCGGCTCAATGTCGACCAGGTGCGAGCGAAAGACCTGCAGTTGAGCATCTCGGACCTTGCAGTGGCGAGTCGAGCACTCATTGATGGCGCGTACGTTGGCGACTTCAACTACGACGGTATTAATATCGACTTGATACTCGTGCGCGATCCGCGTTTTTCGCTCGATCCGAGTACGTTCAGGGACTTGCCCATCTCGGTTGTGGACGAAAACGGAGACCGATCGATCATCCCCATTGGGCAGGTTTTGAAAGAGGAAATTGCGGACTCGACGCAGCAGATTCAGCGTATCGAGCAGCAGCGCGCAATCACGCTTCGTGTTCGACCGCCGCAGACCGTGGCGCTTGAGGAGGCGGAGCGTATGATTAGCGAGCAAATCGAGTTGGCGCAGGCGGCGGGAGAAATCCATCCGAGTATCCACATGCGCTATTCCGGCAGTTCCGACCGCCTCACGCAAGTTCGAACCGCGCTCCTTGGAAAATGGACGGGGTGGAACTTTGAGTCGTTCAAGAGTGTCTTCCTGAGCCGATTTTTCATCGCGCTCCTTCTCACGTATCTTCTCATGGCAGCGCTCTTTGAGAGCTTTGTTTATCCGTTCGTTATTCTATTTAGCGTCCCCTTTGCGGCTGTCGGAGGGTTCCTCGGGCTTCATCTCGTACGAATGCAGGATCCGCTCCAACAGTTGGACGTTCTCACGATGCTTGGGTTCGTCATTTTGATCGGAATCGTGGTGAATAACGCCATTTTGCTCGTCCACCAGGCGCTCAACTACATGCGCGGCATTGGCGAGAGCGACACGGACGTTATCGAACCAATGGAGCCACGACAAGCGATTCGGCAATCCGTCCGCACACGAATTCGCCCCATCTTTATGACGACTGGCACGAGTATCGTTGGTATGCTTCCCCTCGTCGTCTCGCCCGGCGCAGGAAGCGAGTTGTATCGAGGGTTAGGCGCGGTGGTTTTAGGAGGCTTGGCGCTCTCGACGCTCTTTTCGCTCGTGATTGTCCCTCTCCTCTTGAGCCTCGTGTTGGACATTCGAGGAAAAACGACTGCGGGTTCCGAATCCGCCTTGCGACTGGAGGAATGATTTGATGAAGAAAAAATTTCGACTTGTGGTTGGTTTTGCGTTCGCGATTGGATTGCTTTCGACTTCCATGGTTTTGGGGGAAGAGGCTATTTCGTCGGAACTTGCCAAGGTTTTGTCTGGGGTGCGAGAGCACGTCGACTCTGAGAGCGTCCCGGCGGGAGTCTCCCAAATCCCCGTTGTGGGCGCGGAACAAGCGTCTGGAAAAATTATCATTTTCGAGCCAAATTCCGATTGGAACGACCCAGCGTCGATTCGGTGGGCGTGGAGTCCGAGCGATTCCCCACAAATTCGCCCCGAGCATTATGGTTGGTTTGGGCATCCGGACGAGTGCAAACCGGCGTGCGGGACAAGCTGCCTCCTCGCGACGGCGTCCGGCGGCGGAGTGGTTCTGGTTCGACTCGAGGACAAAGCGACCCTTTTTTACGCGTACGCCGGGGGAAATCCACACTCGGCGGCGCTTTTGCCCGATGGGAATATTGTCTCCATTTCGAGTGCAGGATTTTTCACGGTTTATGCCGTTCCGGAGGGCGATTTTCGCGCGGAAAGTGTGAAATCGCGCAAATATCCGATCGTCGGCGGGCACGGAATCGAGTGGGACGCACGATCCAATTGTCTCTGGGCGTTGGGGTACGAGGAACTGGCGGCGTATCGATACAATTTCGACAAGGAGAATCCTGAATTCACGAAGGAATACTCCCTTCCTCTCAAAGGAACGCCCGCGCACTATGGACACGATTTTTATCCCGTCCCGGGCGCGCACGCGTTTTTCCTCACGGGCGTCGGCGTGGCTATTTTCGACGTCCCAACACGCACGCTTGTTTCGATTAGCAATGCAGAAAATATCAAAAGCATTTCACTCTCGCCCGACGGCAGGCTGATTGTCCTTTCTCCCACGAAGCAATGGTGGAGTCCCACGATAAAGCACTTAAATCGTTCGCTCACACCTTTTGCGCAGCGCGAGGGAGCGAAGTTCTACAAGGCGCGGTGGTGGATTTCGTCCGCGCCCAAAGAGGAATGATCACGCACCCGTGAAACTAAAGAGGAGCATCTCGACCACGAGTCGCCACCCGTCGGCAAGCACGAAAACGAGCAGCTTGAAGGGGAGCGATATCATCGTGGGAGGGAGCATATACATACCCATCGCGACGAGGACGGAGGATACCAAGAGATCGATCGCGAGCATGGGGAGAAGAAGTTGCACGCCAATAAGAAACGCCGTCTTCAACTCGCTCAGCATGAACGCCGGGATGAGGACGTGCGTCGGCACATCGCGACCCGTATATTGTTCGATTTTCGACTCGTCTGGCGGCGTGGAGGAGTGTCGCCAGAATAGCCAGATTTCGTCCGTATTCCCCGTGAGTTCGAGTTGGCGAAGCATGAAGCCACGCAGAGGTTTAAGCCCCGACTCCATGGCAGTTTGCGCATCGATTTCCTCGTTTTGATACGGAACGACCGCTTTTTCGTACACCTCTAAATAAACAGGGTACATAATAAAAAACGTCATAAAAAGCGCAAGCGACGCGAGAATTTGCGTCCCGGGGAGTCCCTGCGTCCCGAAGCCGTGGCGTAGAATCCCAAGGACGACGAAAATCCGCGTGAAGCTCGTCGTCATCATGATAAACGCGGGCGCTGCCGTCGCGGCAATGAGAATGAGCGCCGTGAAAAACGTCCCTTGAATCCCATTGGGAGACGTCCACGTCTCGGGATTGAGATAATTCTCTTGCGCCGACACGGGCACGCTAAATATGCCAACAAAAACAACAAACGCCACTAAATACAGGACGCGGCGCGTGGCGAATCGATAGATGTCGTTCATGAAGAGGCTCCGTTGGAGTTTGGATTGCGCGTGCCTAAAACTTCCCCATGGCACACTCGCGTGAGCCGATCGACTTCCGCTTCGTCTTCGATTTCCCCCACGCGATCGAGTCCATTTTGCGAGATTGAGGCGACAAAAATCTTCTTCCCGCAGCGCATAACGTACAACTGCTGTCGATTCGGCAGAGGCGCTTTCCCCAAAATCTCGAATGCCTCCGGCGGAAGCGGCGGAACGCCAGCGGGAGAAAATCGTTTCAATATGCAGATGAGAACGACAAAAAGCAGCGTGACGATTCCCACCGACCAGAGCAAATTGGAGAGACCCGGCGCACGATACTCTCTTTTGGGCGTGTCCTCGGATTGAAGGTTGGATTGCGCGCTGGCTCGTGTGTTTGATTGAGCGTCCGACGAAGTTCCCGATTGGGTGCCCAAAAGACTGGTGGGCGTGTCGACCTCGGGCGCAGGAGTCGTTGGCGGCTGAAGAGGTCTTTCGTCCGCGCAGGTTGCGTGAGAAATCGCGAGAGACAAAATCAACACAAGCGCGGCGAGAAGCAGGACGAGCGCGCGTGGGAGATCTTTTAGGCTATTTCGGGAACGCATTTCTATTTCTCTCGATTCTCTCTTCCTACACAAACTCAACAATTCGGACACTAAATTTCCCATCGACGACGATCAATTCGCCGCGAGCAATCATTTTTCCATTGACCAAAACGTTCACGGGTTCGCTCACGTTTCGATCGAGAACGACGACGGAACCCGACCGAAGCATGGCGGCATCCTTGAGGAGCATGGACGTTTTGCCCAACTCGACACGTACCTCCATTTCGATATTCCCCAAGGCGGCGAGTTGCTCACGACAATAGGCGCGCCGTTGTTTTTCGGCGTCGCACTCCTCCCCCGGCAAGTCGGGCAGTTCCGCATTCGGAATCGTGGGAAAATCGACATGCACGCGCTCGAGGAGGGCGTCAAGTTCTTCCCTTTTCAACACGGTTCGTTGCGCCATCAGACATTCTCCGGGGGTTCGTACTCAAATTTCTTCCAAATGAACGGCTTTCGATTCGTCGGTTCGATTCGCAGAACGACTTCGCCCTTTTGGAAGATGCGGACGGTGCCGTTTGTTTCGCTCACGGCGATCGCCACGGCTTTCGTCGAACGCGTGACGGCAGCCGCCGCCCAATGCCGCGACCCAAGCCCCTTGGAGAGCGTGATATTGTCGGCAGGAGAGTCGATAATTCGGCACGACGCTTCGACAGTTCCGTCGGCTCCGATGATAATCGCCCCATCGAGCTGCGCGATTTCCTTAATTCCCTCCCGCACGCGCGGATCCATAATATCGCGCTCCGAACGACTATACCCTCGGACGGGATCAAACCCCGCTGGTCGACTCTCAGCAAGCACTTTTTGTTTGTCCCCGACGACAAAGAGCGTGCCGACGGGTTTCCCCTCGCGACCACTCAAACCAATCTCCACCGCGAGATTGACGATCGTCTTGAGTGTCTCAAGCGGGACGGTCGTATTGAGGAGGCGCAAGTCCGAACTCGTGAGACGATTCAGGTGTTCCTTGAGCGAAATGAGCGAAACGGTGTCGATCGTGTCGGACTCAAAGCCGCCGTACATCGCGACAATTTGGCTTCCCGGGCGGATGTAGTCCTCCGTGATTCCCCGCAGCATCGCCTGCATCAAACGATCATAAACGGGATTGCCCACCATCTCGAGCGCAATGGTGCGGAAGCCGCTCTCGCGCGCGCCAGAGAGTTGGTCCTCCGTGTCCGCAACAATAATAAATGGGGTTGGATCGTCCACAAGACGTCGGACTTTCGCCCAGTCTGCCGTCCCATCGAAGAGGAGAAGAATGGCGGAGGCTTCCATCTCGGCGTAAATCGTTCGTGCCTGATCCACAAAGAGACGAAATTGTTCAGTGATTCGGAGGGTATATGCCATTTATAAAATCCGTACGATTTATTTCAGGACTATTTAAGGGTTGAATAAATTCTATTCCATGAGCGGCAAATATTTTTTCGCTCAACGACTTTTTAGGGTTATTTCTTTAGGGCAACTCAGCCTCGCCCCTGCAATAAGCGAGCCAAAAACGTGGGTCGGTCTCTCGCGCCCCCGTGATTTCCTGGAGCGCCAAAACCGTGAAATGTTGGAGGGCTGGATTATTTTCGCTGAGCGGCGCGGCAAAAGCAGGAATCGCGCGCTTGTCTTTCATCTTCCCAAGCAATTCGATCGCCTCCATTCGAATATCTGGATCGCTCTCCTTGCCCAAAAGCTCGATGAGAGCGGGTGCGGCTTCATCGCCACCATAAGTATACCACCCAAAACACGCCGCGAGACGCACTTCGCGATCGGAATCACTCATCGCACGCTGAAGCGTCTCGGCAGACGTCTGCGTGGGAAAGTGCGCAATGGACAGAACCGCCTGGCGACGAATCAATGGATCGCTCTCTTCCCGCGCGATAAGGGCAAGCGTCTCGGCGTACTCCTGCTGTTTTTCGGGAGGGACTTTCTTGGCGTTTTCTCCTAATTCTTTGATTTCTCGCATTCTATCGACAGGCTGAGGCACCCCAGGAATCGGCTCGGATCGATTGAGAGACGCGCACCCACTCAACGATAAAACGACGCACAAAAAAAAGGATATCTGGATTGGTTGAGGCATTTTTCACTCATCGCACTTTTTATAGTCATCGTACTCATGTCTATACTAAATATACACTCCAATGGCAACAAATGCAAGAGGAATTTCGCGATTTTTTGAGAAAATCTCGCGAAAAGGTATTTACGAAACCCCTGAATATGATATAATGCCCGAATGGAGCGCGTTTTTATGGCAATTCCCACCAATTCACCCCAAAATTCCATGAGTAAAAATTTATCATCGTTTATCGTCGCGGTCGCTTTTTTTTCGTTTGCTGCGTTTTTTTTCGCTGAGTCTTTGTGTGCCAACGAGGCGCGCAGAGCGGCGGGAGATCGCGTGTGGGAGACGATTCCGATTTTTCACCAAGGGCGCGTGATGCCACTTGATGCGTTCGCGAGAATGTCGGTGCGACAAATCTGCGGTCGTGAAGCGCCTCGACTCTCCTTGCGCGGCGCGGAATTAGAGAACCTGCCGACCAAACCAAGCGAGAAAACGGTTCGCAAAATCGAATCGTCTCTTGGAATAACTCCCACGAAAGGAGCGAAGTTCCCCGCGTCGGAACTGTTGTTTTCGTGGATGACGCAGCCGGAGTTGTGGGAGTTCGTCCCTTTTTTCTCTGTGGAGAACGAAGCGTTGCGCAAGCTCATGGGGCTTCCTCTTTTCGACGACGCGAACAATCGCCTCGACAAAGCGTCTCCCGCGCAGCTTGTACGATTTTATGAGAGTGACGCATACGAACAGTTTTCGCGAAAAATAAACGAGAAAAATAGCGCAAAAGAGGGCGGCTTGTCCCCCGAGGATCAGACGCTTTTTGAGTTGCTCAGCGAGTTGGAACGGAATTTCTTTCTTTATCATTCGCTCACGTTTCACCCCACCACGGCGCAAATTCCAAGTTCGCTCTTCATGGAGCAATTTGCCCAATGCGCACGGGCGTGGGGCATGTCTGGGATTGGGAATTTCGCGGCGCGGATATCCGTCCCCAAGGGAACAAATCCGCGTCAGGAGATTTATCTTGCGTTCGCCACGATTCAGAAGGCGGCGCAAGATATCTCGAGGCGCGAGGCTGGCGCGCAAAATCAAGACTTTATCCCGTTCGAGGTGTATCAAAGCTGCGTGACGAAAATCGTCGTGAATGCGGAAATTTTGGATGCTGCGGCGGAAGATTTCGTCCGACGTCTGGCGAACACCAAGCGACCGGAGCGCGTCTCCGAGTCGGATTGGGAGAACGTCCAGCTTCAAACGAGAATGTGGGGAATGGCGATGCGCAAATTCCGCATTCAGACGAACGAACTTCTCACCAGCCTTTATGACAACGGGACGTCGCTTTATATGCTCCCTGCGCTCGATGCCGCGCCGCTCGATATGGAGCGCGACGAAAATCTTCGGCTCCACCCGTGGGTGAGTCTCAACGCCCTGCTCTACGGCGACGAGAGTGGTGCTTTGCGCCGATTCAATTCAAACGAAATCGAAAAAATCCACGGAATTCGGGCTGCGTTTTTCTCCATGGAGGACGCTTGGAAAAATCGACAGGGGGAGAAATTCCACTCCGCCAGTGTGCGTTTTCGCGATGCGCTGCGTTTCGTCGCGACCAGCTCGGAATCTCGACGCACGGAGCTTCTTCCTCCGGAACGAACGGACTTGGGGATTCTCGCCGCCACCGCTTATCCCACCGACGACGCCCAGCTGCGCAGGGAGGTGCGTTATTATGAGTCCGCCCCCTTCTTATGGGCGTGGATTCTCCCTTTCGCGAGCGCGATGGTTTTTGGATTCGGGATGCTCTGGAATCTTGCCGTCTCGGTGCCGACGCGAACGGAGCGCTTCATTTTCGCGTTCGGAATCCTCCTCCTTCTTGGCGGAATTCTCGCGAACACGTGGGGACTTGCCTTGCGTTCCATCATCATGGAGAGGGCGCCCGTCACGAATATGTTTGAGACGATCGTGTTCGTTTCGTGGAGCGCTGCCGTTTTGGGGATTTGGCTCACGTTCCAATCGCGCCTCAATAAAATCTTCCGCGACGGTTGGGCTTTTTTGAGTCTGCGTCAATTTGCGCTGACTCCTGGGAAAATCCTCTTCACGCTCACGCGTTTTGGGCTTGCCTTCATCATTTTTTGGGCACTCACGCTCGCGGGTCTCGGATCGGGCGAGGGATACAACGCCATCAATCTCTCGCCGCGCGTGGCGATCGGAGCAACCACCCCCACGCTCTCGGATTGGACCGTCTGGCTCACGGGAATGCTCATGCTCGGGATATTTCTCCTATGGATTCCGCGCCTCCTTCTCGCGCCCGTCGTCGGGTCGACACTCGCCATTTGTCGCAAACTTTTCGCGCCTGCCGACGAGACGAAACGCCTCGCCGGAGCCGTTTCGCACCGGAATTATCGCTATTTGTTCGCGTTTTCGACCGCGCTTATCTCGTTTGTCATTTCGTACACCGCTTATGCTTCCCCCTCAATGTTCAACCCGAATCTTCGCAACCTGATGCCGATTTTGCGCGATAATTATTGGCTCTCGGTTCACGTCGTCACGATTGTCGCAAGCTACGGCGCGGGCATGCTCGCTTGGATATTCGGCATTGCGTCGCTTTTGCTCTACACGTTTGGGAGGTACCCCGTTGTGGAGGGACGCCGGACGCCGCCGCCTATTTGCTCGACCTTGAGCGAGCTTATCTATCGATGTATGCAGGGCGCGATTCTCCTCCTGATTGTGGGAACGATCCTCGGCGGCTTGTGGGCGGACGTCTCGTGGGGGCGATTTTGGAGTTGGGACAGAAAGGAAGTCTGGGCGCTCATTTCGCTCTTTGTTTATCTTTTGATTCTCCATGGTCGTTATGTTCGTCTCCTCGGCGAGTTCACGCTTGCGATTGGTGCCATCTTGGGTGCGCTCGCGATTATCATGGCGTGGTACGGCGTGAACTACGTCCTCGGCAGCACGCTCCACGGCTACGGTTCCGGGCAAGGCTCACTCACCTTCGCGCTCGTGTTGGGAGGCACCAACCTCGCATTGGTTCTCGGAGCCATTGCGCGTTATCTCATCGAAAAATCGCGAGGAACAACAAGTCGGGAGATTCAGCAATGAGCAAAACCCCAATGCCGCGTGATCGTTCCCGTATGAAGGTTCATTGGTTTGTTGTGGCGTGTGCTTTTTTTGGCATTGTTCTCGGCTCCGCGTGGTCGATCTACATGGAAGTCCCGCGCGGCGGCGGTCTCCTCGGCTGCCTTGCCGGAATTGCGATTGGCGAGGGACTCCTCCGCTTGGCGCGAAAAATCAGAAAATGAGAAACGCAAAGCGCCGAACTTTTTCGACGATTTTGACCACTTCACCCTTTTTATGCTTGACTTCTTGCGAAAATGAGCTACAATTAGTTGAGCGGAAGTTGGTTGGGAGTGTGTTTGATTGAGCGAGATTGGAAGAATGTATACTTTGGCGTTCCTGATGTTTTGGGGAGTTCAAGCGCAGGTGGAAGCGTCGCCAAAATGGTTTACGCCGCCAAGTACGGAAATCGGCGAGGCGAGAAGCTTCCTAAAAACCTTGATTTACGCAGAGCGCGCCCGAAATTTGGAGGAACCCGCGCTGGTCGAGCCGCTCGCGTCACAGGATTCGACGGTCGGTGGGTTGGTCTTTGATGACGACGTGCCCGTCCAAAGCGATGAAGGTATGCCCATTACGCCGCCTGCCGTTTTTCATCAACCGGAGACGCACGCGGAGCCGATTATGCCTGCGGGATACGAGACCGTCGCGTCGGAGACGCCGCCATCGAACGTGCCCGAGAGCACTCCAAGTGGCGCGGAGAAGGAACCCGAGGCGGAGCGTCCGTGGGGGGCACTCACGACGACGATCTTTCTCTTTTTGGTCTCACTCAGCGCGAATGTGTTCCTCGGTTGGCAACTTTGGGAAGAGAAAACAAAAAAGGGCAGTTTATGAACGATGTTGAGACGATTGAACGAATCCGCCACTTGTACGAACGCTTGCGGGAGCAGACGGCGCGCGTTATTGTGGGGCAGGCGTCCGTTTTGGAGGAAATTTTCATCGCGCTTCTGTCCGGTGGGCATTGTCTCCTTGAAGGCGCGCCCGGTCTGGGAAAAACGCTCATGGTGCGAACGCTGGCGGAGTCGCTCTCGCTCGAGTTTCAGCGTATCCAATGCACGCCCGATCTGATGCCGGGAGATATCACGGGGAGCGAAGTTTTCTCACGCGAAGAGGGTGTCGAGGGCGGTATGAAGTTCGTGAAAGGTCCGGTTTTCACGAATATTCTTCTTGCGGACGAAATCAACCGCACGCCGCCGCGCACGCAGTCGGCACTCCTCGAGGCGATGCAGGAGCACCAGGTCACGACGGGGAGAACGCGCCGTCCGCTCCCAGAACCCTTTTTCGTGCTCGCAACGCAGAATCCCATAGAGCAAGAGGGAACGTACCCACTCCCGGAGGCGCAGTTGGATCGATTCATGCTGAAGTGCTGCGTCGATTACCCAAGTCGCGCGGAGGAGATGGACATACTGCTTCAAACGGTGGGGAGTGAGGCACCAACCCTCGCGCCAGTCCTCACGCGCGAGGAGTTGTTGGAGGCGGCAGCACTCGTTCGGCGCGTCCCCGTCTCGAGAGAATTGGCGGGGAAAGCGTGCGACCTCTGCCGTTTGACGAGACCCAACCTCGCCGACGGAAAGCTCCGCGACTGGGTTCGAGAATACGTCTCGTGGGGAGCGGGACCGCGCGCGGGACAGGCACTTCTCATTGGTTCCAAAGCGCGCGCCGCACTGTATGGGAGGTTTTGCGTCGAGCAGGAAGATATCGCCGCGCTTGCTCATTCCGTCCTGCGGCACCGAATCCAGACGCGCTTCACGGCAGACGCGGAGGGAATCACCCAAGACGACATCGTACAGAAAATCGGGCACGAGTTGGGAATCTTCTAGAGTTGTTCCCTTTCCATAAACACAACAGTAGTCAAACTCCACCTGCATTTTTTGCTTGATTATTGTGCGGTATTTGAAGGCAGGGACCCTCGGACTTGCTCGTGGAGGGCGATGCCCCCCACTTCGCCAAGTCCGCACTCGCAGGGGCGCTCTACCTCCCTCGTTTGGGATTGGGCATACTTCCCACCCTGCTCTTTTTCCTACCAACTTCTTCTCCGCCACAACGCGCATTCGACGCTACGGCTCTTCTCACTCTCTGCTCGGGGGCGGCTCCGCATTCGCCCCCTTGCGTTCGTTCGTTTCGCCTACGCGATGGCTATGAACTAGGGGGGACGAAGAGGAGGCGGAAGCCAACGTCGTTGTCCGAGAGCGTCGGGCCGCGGTTGAGCCGGTACGCGGACCGACAGTCCTCGGCGTTGTTGAACCAGCTACCGCCACGATACACTCGGCCCGAACCACTAGGAGGCCCTTTCGGGTCGCTCGTTGGCGACTCCACGTACTCTCCATACCAATCTTGGCACCACTCCCACACGTTACCGTACATGTCATACAACCCCCACGCGTTTGGCTGTTTCGTCTTCACTTCGTGCGTCCGACCGCCACTATTACTACCGTACCAAGCCATCGAATCCAAGTTGCCCGCATACGCTCCCGTCGTACCCGCACGA
>JAUNBK010000068.1 GCA_030527105.1 Planctomycetia bacterium | reverse complement strand
CTCCAACATCCAAAAGCCTTGCGTAAGCCTCACGCGGTGTTGCTTTTCGTCGCCAGTTCGCCTTGATTCCCCAGACGGACTACCCATCATAAACTCACCCGCCGGGCACCAGCGAAACGCGTACTCCACGCCGTTGATCGTAACCACCAGACGCTCACCCGCCGCGCGACCGCTGGATACCCATTCTACTGGTGCTGCGGGTGCGGGTACTTCTAGTGGTGTGCCTTCAACAGCTTCTGGCACCGCCTGTTGATCCTTGCGCGCTTGTTCTGCCTGCCTCTCTGCCGCGATGCGGCGATCTTCTGCCCCTTCCAACCAAAACACCATCGCCATCACCAGCAAAATACCCCCGATCAACTCAGTGGTAATAATCAGTTTTTTTACAAACGCTTTTCTAACAATGACGGGGCGGTTTGATTTCCACGATTGTCGTGCTGCACTCCAAAGGTCGTCCTCACTCCAACCAATGTTGTACTGCGGCATGAGTGGGAGCCAGTCGGTCAGTTCGTCAGTCGGAAAAGGTGCCTGGGCATCGGAAAACCCCGGACAGTTACGGAATAAAACGGAAAATACGGTCTCTCGAAACTGATCCCGCGTTCTGTTGTACTCGCGATGAAGTTCCTCCCGCTTTTTCTCCAAAACAGCAATTTGAGAGTCGATTTTTTTGTTCACCTCATCTTCGACACGCTTCGCCTCCAACTGCGCCTCGGCCGCTTTCTGACCCCAACGGACGATTCGATTAAAATCGCTCTGCGTGAAATTTTGGGGGCGGTGTTGCACGATATCCAACGCAAGTTCTCGATCTGATGGATGTTCTTGCACTTTTGAATCAAGAATTTTGCGCAAATCAAAAGAGATTTTTTTCCAAGCTTCATCTTTTTTGCCTTTGATTGTTTTCGATTGGGCACGAGCCGCCTCGATCTGCTCTTTCGCCGGAGTAAGGTCGGGATGCGTCCTGTTGCGGAGGGCGTCCAGCGTCGCGTTGATGTCATTTATCTGCGCTGGAATGCGTGCCATACTCTTCGGAAGAGAAGGCCACGAAATCCCTTTCGCCCCCGAGTGCGGTGTCGCGCCTTGAGAAGCGTACAACGAGGTTTTCCCCGTGGATAATGGAGATATCTGCACATCGAATCGTTGGATTTGAACTTCATCAGGATTCGGCACGAACGGCGTTGGTGGCGGCGCCTCCTTCCCCTTTTCTGACTTAACGACAGGCAATTTGATGTCGTTCCCCTCGCTCGCCCAGAAGGGATGCTGCCTGATGTTGCTTTTCGGCAGTTCCTTTTTGATACGGTCGTAAATTTGCGACACACTCGCCAAATTCTGTTGGAAGGCATCGAGGAGATACCAAGTGAAGTAGCCATGCTCTTTATCGTCCCATTCGTAAGCCCTTTCCCCCTCAGAACAGGAATTAAACACAATGACAGTCGCCCCATCATTCTCTTTCCTCTGATTTCGACTGTCTCTATTTCTGATATTCATTTGAATATCGCGCGCCAAATCTTGGAAATTCTCAGCATCTTTCGTCGCCATGGTCGCGCTTCCAGCATCGCGTCCACCCTCAATATTGTTCTGACAACAGTCTAAAATAATCCAAATATTTTTCGCGTTCATCTCTTTCAGGCAATCTTTCAGTTCGTCCAAGGAAAGAGCATTTGTCTCGATCTCCTCAATTCTGGTAGACGAGGGGCAAAGGTAACGCTTTCCATTGTGTATGACTCCATGCCCAAAAAAACCGAAAATCAAAAGATCGATCGGAGTTTTGGATTTCTTGAGAAACTGCGTTATATCGGATTTTATCGTAGGTTTTTCTCCTGACGAAGCACAGGTGCGCAATTTAATGTCATTTTCCCTGAAGCCGTATCTAACTTGGAGTTCCCTCGCCACCGCCTCGGCATCCTGGCGCGCATACTTGAGTTTGGAAAGTGAATTGTATTCATTGATACCAAACAAAAAAGCACGTTTTTCCATTGAAATCCTCCGTTGAATCGCGTCGTGAAGTTCGAATTACGATAAGATAAATGCATTATACCAGAGAAATATTTTTTTGCAAGTGTGGGAAAACAATATTTCGAAAAAACTTCGGAGAGCGCAAGTATAACGGCGGAGTTCCCACCCTCTTGAGAGGGAACATTTTTGAAAATTTGTTTCCTCTCAAACTCTCGTTCAAATGCTATTTATAATACTTCTCGTTGAAATTTCCGGTGCCGTCCGCCGTTGAAGCTACGCACCACGGCTCGCAAAGCATCGCGTAAAACGGGAATTTTTTCAAATGAGAACGAGTATATACTCGTTCTCATTTGAAAAAATTCGTAATCATACAACCTCGTAAAAACAGGCATATCGCCAAAACCCCCGAGAAAACTCCGTACATCTTTGATTATTCACAAAATCGCACAAAAAATCAATCTCCCCGAGTCGTAAACGGCGCGAAGCGTAGTTCTGGAGCAAATCCCCTCTTCCAGAGGGTGGCAGCCGAAGGCTGACGGGATGTTTCACCGGGAGGAACGACTTTCCCACTTCAAAACTACCCCACGCCCTACGGGGGCACCCCTTCAGAGAAGAGGGGAATGCGTCCTATTTCTCCCACTCTGCGCGCTTCGCGTGGATACTGCGGAGGCTCCATACTTCCGCTTGAACTCCCCACGCGTTCTCGAATCGGATGGAGTCAAAACGCTCGCCAGCATCGCTGCGCACCCCTGTGAAATAAGCGGCTCCTCGATTCACGCTCACCTCGTACATCGGACGATCGACAAAAACCTGAGCGCACACCCAACCCTCCGCGTCGGGCGACGCAGGGATTCCGCTCAATTTTTGGGCTGCCGCGTCGTAGCTGAGTTCCGAGGAACCAAAACGAACGCGAAAATTCGGCGCGTCGGCTGGTCGAAATCGAAAACGAATTTCGTACAACTGACCATCGCCAAAATTCTCAAGCGACACCACGCCGTCGGTCGGCACAACGACCTTGTTTTCACGCAAGGTTTCGAGTTCCCGAATCGGCTCGGCAAACAATCGCGTCCCTTCCGGCGTCTCGCGAAGCGTCAGCTCAATCGGGAGCGTGAAACCTTGGTTGAAGGGCTGATTTTGCTCGTTCGGAATGGGGATTTGCGCCCAGCCGAGTTGAATCACGCGGTCTTGCGGATGATTATTGAAACATTGAGCGGCGTAAAATTTCCCATAATGGACGCGGAATTTTCCCTCGTGCTCGGGACGAAACGTTTTTCCGTCGAAAATGCCGATTTGATACTGTCCGTCGGCGGCGAATAAAACCCACTTTTTGTCCACGTGAGACTCCCCACGCACGGGTAGAGCGAAAAGCTCGGGACACTCATAAAAGCCCTCGACGGTGCCAGTTTTTTCCCACTTTTTCAAGTCGACACTTCGATAAAAGTCAATATTTCGAGCCTTGCCGTCCCTCCCCTCGTCGTACACGGCAATAATCCAACAGGCACCCTCTTCATACCAAACCAATTTGGGATCACGCCCACGATGCGCAATAATGGGGTTGAACTCGGCATAAGTCCACGATCTTCCGGCATCCGCACTCCACGCCAACGCTTCGCCTCTGCTCGTGTCCGTGAAACAAGCAACCAATATTGGGTTGGAACTTTGCGCCTCGCCCTCCATTTGAGGGACAACGTGAGCGCTTCCAGAGAAACATTTCCCAACAGCCATACATTTGGGACGCTCCGACGCCGGAATTTCCTCGCCATGCGGACGCAGCGCCAGTCCAATTTCGTCCCAATGAATCAAATCTTTCGAGACGGCATGTCCCCAATACATGTTGCCCCAATGTCTTCCGACGGGGTTCGACTGCCAGAAGAGGTGGAACTCGCCATTGAGCCAGACGAGACCGTTGGGGTCGTTGTTCCACCCTTGAATTTGCGAGAAACGTAGTTGCGGACGGAATTTTTCATCGTAGAGTTTTTCGCGCCTTGGCACGGTGTTCGTGACGCGAACGAGACTCAAAAGCTCGCTCCCTTCGGGCAACGAATCGAAACGGATTTGGATTTTTTCGTCCCGAAATTCCCGGACGTCGAAAGACGCCCACCAATCCGTCTCGTCGATCGAGTGCGCGGGCGCGATATCGACATAATGAACGCGCGAGCCTTCGGACAAAATCTCCAAGCGCGTTTTTTCGCCATCATCACGAATGGGGAAAATCAAAAAATCCCCGTCGACGAGCAGCGCTTTCGGCTGAATTTCCCCCTCCGCCAGAAGAAGCGCAGGACAAAACGCAGAGAGGACGGAGAAGCTCGCGAAAAACCAAAGGTACGATAGAATCCACGTTTGAATCCACGTTTTCGAGGCTGGTTTCATTTTTTCACCATGGTTTGATTAAGGTAGGAGCGTCGAAAAATCTTTAATCTGGGGGAAGGGATAATCCGAATAATCGTCGTCATTCGAATTGACGATAATGATTCCGCCCGCTTTTGCGTTCATGGCGGCGCGGAGACCCGAGGAAGAGTCCTCAAAAATCAACGTCTCCTCTGGCGCGCACCCCAAAATCTCCATCGCCTTGAGATAGACGGTGGGATCGGGCTTGCCCGGGAGGGTTCCGTCGTTAAAAATGATTTTATCGTAGGGGAACCAGCGCGCGAGGTTCAAATGCTCGTAGTAGAAATCGACGTTCAATTGAATCGACGCCGTCGCGATCGTAAAAGGGAAATTTCTCTCTTTGAGTGCGTCCAAGAAAACCTCCGCGCCGGGCGCAAGAGCCATCTCACCTTGGAGGCAAATCGCTTGGTACATCAATTCCTTTTCGATCGAACGCCGTCCGATCTCCTCCAGCGAGAGTTTCCCCTCGAACATCGCGTCGAAAATCATCTCGTTCGTTTTGCCATGATACTTTCGAAACATAATTTCCGGCGTGAGATGAATCCCATATTTCTCGCAGTACTCGAACCACGCGGCATTGTGCAACGGCGTGTCCCAAAAAAGTGTACCATTGAAATCAAAAACGATCCCACGATAAGAGTCAAAAATTGATTTCACGACTAAAGGACTCCTTTCGTACTCGGGACGCCGCTCATTCGTGGGTCTTTTTCCACCGCAGCACGAATCGCCCGCGCGGTGCATTTGAAAATCGCCTCCGCAATGTGGTGGCTATTCGCGCCATAGCGCAAATTCAGGTGCAGATTGCACATGGCGGCACACGAAAAGCCGTGGAAAAAATCGCGCACAAGCTCGGTGTCAAAATCGCCCACCTTCGGCGTGGGGAATTTGACGTTGTACTCGAAATAAGGTCGTCCACTAAAATCGACTGCCGCCTCGACGAGAGTTTCGTCCATGGGAAGCAAGAAAAAGCCGTAGCGCCGAATCCCTGCTTTGTTGCCGAGTGCTTTTTTGAACGCCTCGCCGAGTACGATTCCGACATCTTCCGTGAGATGGTGAAAATCGACATGGATATCTCCCGCAGCGCGCACGTTCAAATCCAATGCACCATGGCGCGCGAAAAGATGAAGCATGTGCTCCAAAAAACCGACGGGGACTTGAAGCTCCGCCAGACCGGTGCCGTCCAAATTCAGACCCAACTCGATCTGCGTCTCTTTGGTGTTTCGTGTGACTTTTGAGGTTCTCAATTCGTCTTGCATACGATACGTTCTCCTTTAAAATTCCCGTTTTGCGTGAAGTTTTGCGAGCCGTGGTGCGTAGCTCCAACGGCGGAGGGAACGGGAAATTTCAACGCGAAGTTTAAAAAAACTCGCGTATCCTTTCTAAAACGACGTCCATCTCCGGATCCGAACCAACGCTAATGCGCAGCCCGGCGCCATTCCCCAGCGACCATTGATCGTAGACCATGTAGCGCACGAAAATATTCTGGCTCTTCAACTCGAGATAAATCCGCTTCAAATCCCACTCAGGGTGCGTACACCAAATAAAATTTGCGTGCGAGGGTGTCGTCTCGAAGCCAATCTCGCGCAGCTCGGAGTCCATCCGCGCTCGTGTGTTTTTGATTTTCGCAATCGTTGAATTGAACCATTCTCGATCCTTGAGCGCCTCGGTCGCGACCGCAATCGAAAGCGCGTCGCAATTGTACGAATCTTTCACCTTAATGAATTGCGCGATCCAATCAGGGTGCGCGACCACGAAACCGAAACGCAGACCCGCGAGACCATACGACTTGCTGAGGGTTCGCGTCACGATGATATTTTTGTTTTGGAGGACGAGATCGACGCAGTTGAAGTCGCTAAAATCCGCATACGCCTCATCAATCACCAAAGGACACGGAAGCGCCTCGGCAATCGCTAAAATCTCCTCTCGCGAAACCACCGTGCCGGACGGACTATTGGGGTTGGGGAGGTACGCTAACTTCAAATTGGGCGCTGCCTCGGAGAATTTCGGAGTCAAACGCCAATTTTCGTCGAAATGAATTTCCTCACTTTGGGCGCCTTGAAGCTGCGCGAGGGATTTGTACAAAATGTAGCTTGGATAGGGTAGTCGCAAAACTTCCCCCTCACCCACGAAGGTCCTCGTGAGAATCGTGAGAATATCGTCCGATCCGTTTCCGACCATGAAATAATCGACCGGCAAATCAAAAAGTTTCGCGGCTTCGTTTCGAAATTGCGTTCCCATCGGGTCGGGATATCGATTCAACCCCTTTTTGAGCGCCTCGAAACACGCTCTCTCCAGGCGTGGCGAAGGAGGATAGGGACACTCGTTCGTGTTGATTTTAATAAACGTCCCACCCTGCGGCTGCTCTCCCGGCACATACCCCGGCATCTCCAAAATGTTCGTGCGAACGACGCTCATGATATTCGTTTCTTTCCTAAATAGACGTTGCTAATGTTTCTTGTTCCCTCGTTCATCCGTCGGACCTCTGAGGGAAATTCGGAATCCCGACAAGAAATCACCTCTCATTATACCACACAAAAAAATAATAAAAAGAGCGTCCCCCCGAAAAAAGACTCGTTTTGGCGCAAAAAATCGGCATTTCGCTTGAATCTTTCCCCAAATCTTAAGGGGAAACGAAACCAACTCAAGAAAAGTCCAGCATTTCACGATAATGTGAGAAAATACAACGTATGTACTATAAATTTATAACTTTTTACTCAAACACGATATTTTGACATGGACCCCCTTAAACGACTCGAAGGCATCGTGAGCCTGATTGGATCAACGCCACTCCTAAAAATTGATTTCACGTGGAAAAAACATTTCCGTTCCATTTTTGCCAAAGCGGAATACCTCAATCTCACGGGGAGCATCAAAGACCGAATGGCGTACCACATCCTACGAAAAGCCTACTTGAACGGCTCGCTCAAACCCGACGCGCCCATTGCGGAGGCGACAAGCGGCAACACGGGCATATCCTTCTCTGCCCTGGGTCGTCTAATGGGACACCCCGTCACGATTTTTATGCCCGAGTGGATGAGCATGGAGCGGAAAAATCTCATGAGGAGCTACGGAGCGCAGATTCGTCTCGTCTCACACGAGGAGGGTGGTTTTCTCGGATCCATTGCGCTTGCGGAGAAAATGGCGCAAGAGAATCCCGATGTCTTTCTTCCGCGTCAGTTCGATAATGAGGACAATTGCGAGGCGCATGTCGTCTCCACGGGACCGGAGATTGTCGCGCAGCTTGCAAAGATCCAACGTGTTCCGGATGCGTTTATTGCGGGCGTCGGAACTGGTGGCACCGTGATGGGCGTTGGGCGATACATTCGAAAATTCTTTCCCAAGGCGAAAATCCACCCGCTCGAACCCTCCAACTCCCCCACGCTTTCCACTGGCTACAAAATCGGCTTCCACCGAATCCAAGGAATTTCGGACGAATTTATCCCTGCCATTTTGAAGCTCGACCAGTTGGACAACGTGGTTGAGGTGGACGATGGGGACGCGATTCTCATGGCGCAAAAGTTGTCGCGAGACCTCGGACTCGGCGTGGGAATCTCGGCGGGAGGCAATTTCCTCGGCGCAATGAAGCTCCTCAATTCCCTCTCGGACGAAGAAGCGGAACGCGCGACGATTGTCACGGTTTTTGTCGACGACAACAAGAAATATTTGAGCACGGACTACGCCAAAGATGAGCCACTCAAGGAGGATTTTCTCGCGCCAGACATTGAGTTACTCCAAGTCACGGCAGTCGGCGGTCGATAATCCACGTTGTGTGGTATATTATAACACATCGCGTTAAGATTTCCGGTTCCGCCCACCGTTGGAGCTACGCACCACGAGTCGCGAAACTTCCCAAAAAACGGAGTTTAAAGGAGAGCGGGCATGAAATACAATGAGTACGCAAACTGCAAAATGAAACACCAGTTAGCCCCCCCCTGTGGACGAAAAATGGAATCGCTCCCAATCATCTTGGTTCACCAAGGAAATTCGCCGTATTTGGAAGTGTGTCTACGTCAGGCACGGCAAACGAATCCTCGTTCACGTATCGTCTGGCTGCATGGGGAGAAAGATCGCCCGCTGGATTTTGTGGATTGTTTTTGTTTTCACGAGCCAGAACTTTTTCAGGACGTGGCTTTATTTTCCTCAATCTATCAGCATTTAAGCTCCTCCAACTCTCTGGAGTCGGAACGTTTCTGCATTCAGCGGTGGCTAATCGTGCGGAATTTTATGCGTCGCGAAAAGATTACTCGTGCTTTGGCGATCGATTCGGATGTCCTCATTTTTTGCAATGTCACGCAGGAAGCGGAACGCTTTCGACCGTACGCCATGACGTTCGCGCATTGGAACGCAACGCAAAATCTCATCCACTGCAATTTTATCCAGGACTTCTCCGCGCTTGAGGCGTTTGCGGATTATTCGATGGAGGTCTATCAAAATTCGGAGCTTCTTGAACGCCTAAAACAGACCAGTCGGAAAGGGAAAAATCGCTATCGAGTCTCCGATATGTCTCTCTTTTATGATTGGAGTACGCACTCAGACTATCCCTTTTGCTTTTTCGAAGATTTTTATCCAGACGGTATCTTTTTCGACTCGTGTATTGATTTTGTGCAAGACTTCAAGGCGATACGCTACCTGCCTGGTCTCCTTCATCCATTCAAGAATATCATTTGGAAAGAAGGAATTCCACATGCAACATTAAAAACCTCGACGTTAAAGGGAGGACTTCAAGCACCTATGAAAATCATACACTATCACGGAGGTTTGAAATTTTTAATGCCGTTTCATTTCCAACGCAGATCGCCCCATGTCGAAATTTTCAAACAGCTTCTTCTACAAAAATTGAAAAACCTTCCCGCGAGGTGGAGAAGGATTTGGAATCGAAACGCGAACGGGTGAGCAAATAGTCGCACTCCTATTTAGAATACGTGTTCTTGCATACAGCGTTTCCGCAAGGAAGGAATTTTCTACGAGAACGCGACCAACCGCTTCCTCAACGATTTGGTCGCCGACCTCGACCCGAAAAAGATGCCGCTGGTCGCCGATTTCACGCCCCGCAGCGGCATTTTCACCAACGGGACGGTGGAACATTTCG
The DNA here is from genome assembly GCA_030527105.1 of Planctomycetia bacterium. Lineage (GTDB taxonomy): Bacteria > Planctomycetota > Planctomycetia > Pirellulales > Thermoguttaceae > RGIG3701. The sequence goes on along the minus strand of JAUNBK010000068.1, from coordinate 10,068 downwards.
CCAACACGACGAAAGAGTGCGGATTCCGTCCCTGAATTTATCGGTCGATCCAGTGGTGCCTGGGCGACACGTCGGACTCCGGCTCAAGGTTGGGCAACTTGCGTAAAATCTCGATGCCCGCCTCGGTTACGTCGGGTTGTGTACCGAGACAAAGACGTTTCAGGCCTAACATGCGACCGATGGATTCCATCCCGACATCCGTGAAATGCCCGCCGCGAAGGGTGAGCAATTCGAGATGGGGTACTTCTTCGAGGATTTTTAACCCCGCATCGGTCAGCGGGTTGCCGTCCAACGAGAGCGAATCGAGTTGCGGATGCCCCGCCAGCACGCGCAGACTTTCATCGGTGATGGACGCATTGCGGAGCGTAAGACATTCTAAATTCTTCAATTGCGCGATACTCGCCAGCCCCGCAGTGGTCACGTTTTTCGACTGCACGTGAAGTGCCTCCAAAAGAGGACTTTGACGTACCAGAAATTGGAGCGTTTCATCCGAAACCAAATCCCCGACCGGGCGCAAGTCGAGTGTTAGCCACGAGATGGGGTACGGCGCGGCCGTTTTTTCCGCCTCACTTTGCTGCCGGCGGCGCTCCAGTTCCTTGGTCAGAAACGCTTCCAGCTCCGCCTCATTCTTAGGACGTTCCTCAAAACTGAACATCCGGAAGGTGTAAGTCCCCCTCGGCGTGTGGGATGAAGATTTTGCAGCACCACTCCCCCCGCGAACTGGAGGATTTCCCGTCAGCCATGCCCTGAATAGGCTATAGTCAAAAGTATAGTTGCACACCCTACACCCGGGCAGGCGCTGGCGAAGCGGCGCGAGTTCCCATTCGCGAATCGGCTCACTAAAAGGTGTCGAGATGAGCAGGAGTAGCCGCAACTGTTTCAGATGCGCCAGATTCTCCACGTCCACGTTCTTGTCGGGCGCAAGCGCCAAGTGCCTCAAATTCTTGAGCCGCGACAACATCTGACTTGTTTCAAGATCCAATTTCACCGTGGGAAGCTCGAGTTTTTTCAATTTTTGCAGCGGCGCGAGGAACGTCAAATCGGCGGGAATCATCGTCCAAATCGGATTCGTAAAACCCGTGACCAGGATGAGAGAATGAACATCCCGCGACCGCCACCCCGCAAGCGCGCCGGGGCGAGGCGGCTGGCATTTCCCAAAAAATCGAATCGTTACATTTTTTAGGTTCGGCATGTCCGCTACCGCTTCGAGAAGTTCTGTCGTGACCGGAACATGTTCCAGATACAACGTTTCGAGCTTTTCGAGCTTACGGAGTAAGGCGGGCAGCTCGGGCAATTTGGTGAGCGAACTTTGACTTAACTTGAAAGATTTCAGTCGTCCCGCAAATTCTGGCGGGAACACGAGCGCGTTAGGACTGAGGGAACTGACATCCATGAACAGCACTTCCTCCACGCGCGGGAAGTACGCCAGAGCACTTAAATCGGAGTCCCGAACCCCTTTAGGAATCACGAGTTTCGTGCCGCACTGCGCCAAATCCATGTGCTGAAGGTTTTTCACAACAATCGTACAACTCGGCATCCGCTCCTGCAGCGCGTGAACGCCCGCATACGTCAGATTTTCACATGAATCAAACCAAATCCGCTCCACCTTCAGGTCCGCCAGCGTAAGGATGCCCTCATCCGTCACTTTGGCGTGGTAAAAACTGATGGACTTCAAATTCGGAAAGTATTTCAGCTCCAGAAGATCGAGATCGTCGATGTGCCCTCGGGCAAAGGCGCCCTCCACGTTCTTCAGCTTCATCTCCTCGACCGTGAGTTCCTGCCGCTCCTCATCGTCCCCAATGTACCAATTCAAAAAAATCGTTTGCTGGTCAGGGGACTCCCCCCACGCTGGCACGGACACGACCAAAAGAAAAAGGATAGAAAGCAGGGTAGGGATTAAATTTCGCATATACGGATCGTCCTTTATACTCGTTTTCCAATAAAATTCCCGCAAAAGTCACACCGACTTTTTGGCAACAGAACCAGTATAGCACACTTCGTGAAGGGAGTCAAGGCGGGAAGATGGAAAATTATTGATTATCCGAAAAAATTTGAACGAATTACGCCACGCGCACAAAAAAGCGAGGGAAAAATGGGTGGCGGATAGAATCAAAGCCGTTTTTCTGTTCGTGAGCGGTCGGACCCGTACGGCTGGATTCGTCGGGCGTGGAGCGCAAACTCAGACCGAATTGTTCCCGCCAGCACGTGAATATCAATGGCGTCATAAGCATCGACACACTGGCGACTTTTTGCCCGCCTACTCTCACGGCGGCTCACCTTCGCTAAAATGTCGCGATTCCAACAGCTCGAGAAACTTTTGGTGCGCTTTTTGAATCCAAGACGAGATTTCTGCTTGGAAGATTTCTTGAGGATTTCCCCCCGTTCTCTGGACGTCGGCAAGGAGATTTTTCGCCATTAGTGTGGTGATCGCGGAATCATTTTTGCGTTGCTGCTCAATCGTGAGTTCTCCACCTGCAAGCTTTATTTTTCGGAACGGTCGGCTTTCCCCAAAGACGACATGGAACATCTCCCGGACGGAATTCCACTCGGGCATAACGACTTCTCGCTCTGAGTGTCCCTCAACTCTCGTTGAATTGAAACGTATCCACGTGCAAAGGTAATTCACAAGCGCGCCCCCTTTTTCGTCGAGGTCTTGAAATGTGTCGATTCCCAACTCTTTTAAAAAGTCGCGCCGCATCTCAAACTCAAATCGAGTGACCTGATTCGTGGAAATATAACGCTCCCCCGCCTCATCAAATCGTTTGGCGAGCGCCAAATATTTCCTCTCGGAATTGCCCCAAACTTCGTTCACTTTGTCGTAAGTCCTGAACATAATTGGGGATCCGTGCTTGCCAATCTCGAAACTTTCTGGCGAGCACTCCGAATAGAGACAGCGTTTTTTCTGTCTGCATCGGAATCGCTTTTCCTCCATTGCCGACCAGAATGGGAGAAGCGGAATTCCCGCTGTGATTTGGATATCCAGGCGAGAGAGCGTCGTCTTTTCGACTTTGATTCCTAAACGCTCCAAAAAAGCCATTATGGAAAGATGCAAGGTGTTTATTTCGTACTCCTCAAACACCTCCCAATTATAGATGATCTGCGCGGTAGGAATATTCCCTTGGGGATTGCCGTGGATGGCGATGGAGACCCCGCCGGACTTGATCGTCGCCAAGAAATGGACGTTTCCTCGCAAGGGAAAACCAACAAGACACTTCAGACCCGCGATGGTTCTCGGGACATCATTCCCACAAGCGCCCCTTTCCGCACGCGCTTGGGCGAGTATCTTCAAAATCTCGGGAGAGGCTGGTGTACCAAAAACGCTAACCGTGGTCCCGCCATCTAGACCTCCGTAAAATGGGGTATCTTCGTGCCACAAAATCGCGGACGAGTCCGACAATTCAGACGAGCCGCCTGATTCGAATCCCGACTCGGTACTTTCACGAAATTCCCGCGCTTCGTCGCTCAAATCCAAAAGTGACGAACCTGCCGACAGATCAATTCCCGCATTGTAGATATCCCGATGATAATCTTTCCTCTGAGTCAAACGCCGCTGAGTGCGTTGAAAAGAAGATTTCTCGTCAAATTTACGGGAGTGAGCACTGACAAATTCGTCTTCGGGGATATCATGCATGCCTAAACGGGCGAAGGAGCGCAAACGCACTACGCGATTGGCTCTTCTTAAGGAATTTGGGGAACTTTGAGCATTCGTAATACAGACCCAAAAAAACGCTCTCGCCAGAGCTGGCTTTTCGACCTGCACATCGTGTAATTGCCGTGACTTTCGGTAGCCGTGCAGCACACATATGCAGTGCTCAACGCGAACTACCATAAAATTCCACGTAACACGATAATACGCTATGCAACGTGTTGTGTCAATATTGTTTCGTCAAAAAAGAACCACCTCTTTAGATTTTTTATACACTTCTCGTTAGAATTTCAGCTTTTGCAAGCCGTGGTGCGCCGCTCCAACAGCAGACAGAGCCTGAAATCCTGGCATGATGTCCCTATTCACTAAACGATCTCACCGGGATACTGACGACAATACTCATACATCGCGATGGCGGCGGAAGTCGCGGCATTGTGCGAGTTGGGCAGCCCATACATCGGAATCTCAACAATGTCGTCCATAATTCGAAGTATCTCCGGTTCTATCCCCAAACGCTCGTTTCCCACGACGAGGAGCGTCTTTTGAGGGAACGCGTACTCGTGGAGCCAGCAGGAGTCATTGGTTTGTTCAAGACCGACGAGCCGCCAGCCGTTGGACTTCCACTTTTTGAGGAGTTCGGGCGCGAGCGTTCGATGCTGTTCGATCTCCAGATCGGTGCCGGTTTCTCGCGCGATTTTTGAATTCACGGAGGCATTCCCACAGCAGATGATTTTTCGCACACCGCAGCACCCAGCCGCTCGGACGATTCGCGAAAGATTCACGTTGCTGCGCATCGGCGGCACCGCCACCACCAACTCGCGCGGCGCAGGGAGCGTAAGCGGGCTTTTGTGTCGGATTTGCACGATATCCTTCCCGGTATCCTTCTCAACAGTCTTCGGGCTTTCTTTCTCTTCCATAGGACATTCTCCTCTCGCAGAAATTTATACTCATCCTCCTTTATACTCATCGTCGTTTAAGATTCCCGTTTTGCGCGACGCTTTGCGAGCCGTGGTGCGTAGCTCCAACGGCGGACGGAATAGGAAATTTCAACGAGAAGTATCATAAAATTCCCGTTTTGCGCACCACGACTCGCAAAAGCGTCGTGAAATGAGTATAGGGGTAATTTCACTACCTGAACCCGACGCCAATCGAATTGTACCACTTCTCAAAATTTTGCAAAGGGGGGCATATTTCCCCGACAACAGAGCGCGTGCATTCAAATCGCACCCAAGCGAACCGAGAACGAAGCGAAGCGTTGTTCCAGATGAAGCGCCAAACGACTCTCCCACCTATCCAGAACTACGGGCGGCACCCTCCGTTCTCGGCTCCAGAAAATCTCAAAACGCAACCGTCCGACCGCGCCCGAGAAGAAAAACGGCTTTGATTCTATCTGCCTGCCACTTTTCCCTCGCATTTTTGTGCGCGTGGCACAATTCATCCAATTATTTCTGATAATCAATAATATTCCACCTCCCCCCCCCTTGACTTCCATCACAAAAAGTGATACACTGATTTTGTCGTCAAAAGTCAGTGTGACTAATTTCATAGAAGAAGTAGCATTTATGCGACGGAGAATAAAATGTCGTACAGAGCGTCAGTCAATATCAAATTCAAACGTATCCATCAGTGCGCAGGCTGCGGGCAGTACTATGGTTATGAGGTGGAAGCCTCTCCCTCAGGAGAAGCATACGATGAAAGCCGCGCGAGGGAAAAGCTGGAAGCGGATTTCAAACAGACTGTCGAAAAGCGTATCAAATATAAACCTTGCCCGATTTGCGGTACGGTACAGCCGGAAATGTGTGAAGAGCGCAATGAGCGATGGACCATTTGGGCGTCCCTGGTCGCCTTGATATCCCTTATCTCCGTTTCTGTTTTTTACTTCACCAATGAATCTATTCTCACCAAAAATTTTGAGTTAATGCGTCAGCTCCAAACTCACTATTCCCTGATTCTGGGAGTTACTCTCTCACTTTATCTCCTGATTTATATCTACCTTCGATCTCCTAATGATCCGAATCAACTCGTCAAAAACCGGGAAAAATCCAGGAAACGCCTGGAGGAGGGGAAACTCTTCCTGGCAGAGGTCAAAAACGGGGGTACAGATGCTACCCAAGTCACGATTTTGGAGTCGCCTCACATTCATGAATGTCCAGAGCCGACCCCCATGAACTACGTTCGAACGTTTCGCTCTTTCCGCCTCCCCCTTCTTGCAATTCTATGTTTTACGTCAGTCTACATTTATGCAGCTTGTATCAAAGCATCCTACAACCTAAACGCTTACCCGCCTTATGTCGGTCCTGGAGAAGAGACGACTCTGTTACTTCGCACGGGTATACGTTCCATCAAGGGAGATTGCAAGGGACAATATGTAGTTCAGGGGCAATTTACCGATGTTCCGGGTACTTTCATCATGGCGGAGAAAAATGAAGATGAGAATTTTCCATATTCATATTCCGTTGAACCTTCAGAAAAAGATAAAGATTGTATGCTCCATGTCGAATTGAAACTTACACCTCAAATGCTATCCGAGTCCGGTGTCCCATTCGAGTCCGTCGGTGGCAAGACGATACAGGGAAAAATCGAAGGAAAACTGAGATATCCCTCCGTTCTTACATATGGTGGTGGACCCTTCTCGTCTGGTGAGTACCGTGAAGTAAGTAAACCTATTTCCAAAACGTTTTCTCTTCAGATTGCGAAATACCCTGTCTTTTTTCACCGGCTCAGTTGCGGTCTCAGCTTTCTGGGTTGGATTCTCCTAATCCCCGCATGTGTTCCCCCTGAATTTGTCAACAAAGATTCCCGGAAAAAACCGACTATGGCGGTGGATTTGGAATATGTTTGATTTTGTTTAGAGAAAGTGAAATGGTACTGGTGCGCGGACATCTCGCCCATGGAATTGGGCGTGCGCCAACCATTTCATTTATAGTAACTTCCAAAAGGCTTCGTATTCCTATGATTTTCCTAACCAAAATCGTTAGTCGAAACATATTATACGCGAGGTTTTTGAAACAAATTTTCACTCTCGCACGCTCCAAACCAATTGTGCAAATATTTCAGCGTTCGCGAGCGACTTTGCACTCCCCTCCGAATTTGACGGCTCCTCTTTCGTCTTGACAAAAACGCAGAGTATGCTATAATGCGGGTATGTTGCGCCATTTATGCTGGCACTCAAACAAATACGAATTTTCACAAAAATGTGTGGGGTCGCCGTTGAACCCACGCACAACGGATCGTAAAACATCGCGCAAAACGGAAATCTTAAAGCGCGATGAGTATATGATAAATGAAAGGTCATTTATGCGAAAAACCACTCCTGCCCTCCTTTTTTTCCTCCTCATTCTTCCTTTGGCGCAGTGTTTCGCGCAGAGCGAGGAAATTGTGTTGTTCACTCCAAACAATTTGCCCCAAACCCACCTCAACGACACGCAGGCGCAATTGTCCGAAGACGGTTCCTGCGCGCGTTTTGTCGCTCTGGGGAAACGTTATCAATGGCCCGGCCCGGTCGTGCGGGGAAAATGGGATATCTCGGGGTGCAACACCCTCCGCATCGTGATACGCAACTGCGAAAAAACACCCCTCACGTTTCATGTTCGAATGGACGACCCGGCAGCCAGGCAAAACAATAGCAACTGGTTCACGAAATCGTTCACGATCCCGGCGGGCGAGCGAGTCGTGCAGGAGATTGCGCTTCCTCGTCCGTTTCCGAAGCAGCTTTCGGGGAAGATCGAAGGGATGCGCGGACTCCCTGGCGGCGCGATTCTCGGCACGACCTCCATGGATTGGCGCGAAGTGATTGCGTTTTATATTTTCCTTTCGGATGTTCATGAGCCAAAATCGTTCGAAATCGAGAAAGTCTACGCGATTCGAAAATCCGTTTCCGAACAAGATTCCGACGCAGCGTGGCGAAGCATGGAGCCGGACGAGTTTTTCCCCATGATCGACGTTTATGGTCAATTCAAGTACGAAGATTGGCCGGGAAAAATCCATAACGACGCGGAATTTGCGCAGCGTATTGCAGACGAATCGGCAGACGTCGCGCGAAATCCTCGACCTGCCGATTGGAGCGCTTTCGGCGGGTGGAAGTCGGGCCCGCGTTTCGAGGCGGCGGGGCGATTTCGCGTCCAAAAAGTCGACGACAAGTGGTGGTTCGTCGATCCGGAGGGGTATCTCTTTTGGTCTCATGGCGTCGATTGCGTCGGAAGCTCCAACGGAGTCGGTCCCATTTCTCATCGAGAACATTATTTCGAAGGTCTCCCCGCTGCCGACTCCCCCTTTGCGAGGTTTTATGGCGGCGGAAGCAGCGCGATCGGCTTTTATAAGGACAAGGGTTGGTACAAAACGTACAATTGGACGCAGTCGAACCTGATGCGAAAATACGGCGCCGACTTCAAGGAGAGGCACGACGCACAAACGCAAGCGCGCCTCGCAAGTTGGGGAATGAACACGATCGGCAACTGGTCGGACGCGCAAGTTTATCGTCTGCGCAAGACGCCGTACGTTCTCACGATAGGGAATCTCGAGCCGCGTATTGAGGGTTCGTCCGGATATTGGGGAAAATTCCCCGACCCGTTTGCGCCAGAGTTTCGCGAAAAGACGCGCAGTGCGATACGTTCGCGCAAGGAATTTCTCGGCGACCCATGGTGTCTCGGCGCTTTCGTCAACAACGAAATATCGTGGGGAGGAGAGTATTCGCTCTCGCAAGCCGCTCTTGCGTCGCCCGCCACGCAGCCCGCCAAAATCGAATTCCTTCGTTTCCTCCGCGAAAAATACGACACGATCGAGAATTTGAATGCCGTGTGGGAGACGACGCACGAGAGTTGGGGCGCCCTGCTCCAAGCGACGGAGCCACCCACAAGCGACGGCGCGAAACCCGACTTGGGTGAGTTCTACACGCGCATTGCGGAGCAATATTTTCGTGTGATTCACGAAGAGTTGCGAGCTGCGGATCCTCAATTGCTCGATATGGGTTGTCGTTTTGCGTGGACGAACCCGCGCGCCGCTCACGCCATGGCGAAGTTTGTCGACGTGATGAGCTACAATCTTTATCGCGACAGCGTGGCGGATTTTCGTCTTCTCGAGGGAATCGATCTTCCGTGCATCATTGGTGAGTTTCATTTTGGAGCGCTGGATCGGGGCGTCTTTCACACGGGGCTGCGTGGTGCCAAAAATCAGGTGGAGCGCGCGGAGAAGTACTACAATTACGTCCGTGGCGCGCTGGAGAATCCGTGTCTCGTCGGAACCCATTGGTTCCAATATGGGGCGCAAGCGACAACGGGGCGCTTCGATGGCGAAAACTACCAAATTGGGCTGGTCGATATCGGCGACACGCCCTACCCTGAGATTATCGCCAAGGTGCGCGAAATAGGAAATTCCATGTATCAAATTCGCTCGGAGTCGAAGGATAAAAAGGAGTCAAATCATGAATAAAACCGCTTTAATCACGGGTGGTGCGCGAGGAATCGGAAGAGGAATTGCCGAATGCTTGGCGCAAGAAGGATGGAGCTTGGCGCTCTGCGGCTCGAAACCCACAAGCGACGAGAACGTCCAAAAATCCGTTGCCGAGATTCAATCCCTCGCGACGCAACCCGTTCGATATTATTCTTGCAACATCTCGTCGACGGAGGCGAGAGCCACCCTGCTCGACGATGTGTATCGCGATTTTGGTCAAGTTTCGCTTCTCGTCAACAATGCTGGCGTTGGCGCGAGGGTTCGTGCGGATCTGCTCGACATGAGCGAGGAAAATTACGATTGGCTGATGAAAATCAACCTTCAGGGGCCCTTTTTCCTCACGCAGGCGGTCGCGCGGAGAATGATTGCGCAAAAAAACGCGGGAGACGAGGCCGATTTTGCCGTCGTCAACATTTCCTCGATTAGCTCCACCGTCGCCTCCGTGAGTCGTGGCGAATATTGCCTCTCCAAGGCGGGCGTGAGCATGGCGACGAGACTCTGGGCGACGCGTTTGGCGGAATTCGACATCCCCGTGTACGAAATCAGACCGGGCATCATCAAAACCGACATGACGACGGCGGTGGCGGAAAAATACGATCGTTTGATTGCCGAGGGACTCACGCTTCAGCGTCGGTGGGGCGTCCCTCAGGACATCGGCAGAGTCGTCGCCATGATGGCGCGCGGAGACATTCGATACAGCACCGGGCAGGTGATTAACGTTGACGGCGGAATGCTCATCGAACGACTTTGATTTTCGCAAAAAAGGATTCCACCATCGGAGCTGAGAACGAAGCGAAACGTAGTTCCAGGAACCGTCCCTAATTCCCTCATTCGGAGGGGTGGCTGCTGAAGGCTGGCGGTGTGTTTTGAGGCGGGGGAAAGATTTTTCCCACTTCAAAACTACCCCCCGCCCTATGGGCGCACCCTTTCGCCCTTGAAATTTCCGTCTCCGCACGCACTTGGGCGCGGTTTCT
>JAUNBK010000067.1:6350-19519 GCA_030527105.1 Planctomycetia bacterium | reverse complement strand
GTATCCCTTAACTCTAGCCAGTCCAAGTTGGTCAGCCCAGCAAGGTGTGCCAGTCCCGCGTCAGTGATGTTGGTATTCTCTAAACCTAGCTGGTTCAGGTTGGTCAGCCCGGCAAGGTGTGCCAGTCCCGGGTCAGTGATGTTGGTATCCCTTAACTCTAGCCAGTCCAAGTTGGTCAGCCCGGCAAGGTGTGCCAGTCCCGCGTCCGTGATTTTGGTCCACCCTAAATCTAGCGATTCCAAGTTGGTCAGCCCGGCAAGGTGTGCCAGTCCCGCGTCGGTTATACGGGCCCTGAAGAAGTCCAAGCGATTCACGTCCACAAAATGGGGCAAAGCGACTACGTTTTCATCGAAAACCATCTGTGTACAGATTTTTTCCTGTTCCGAGGAATCTCCGCCCGTAATGGTGATGTTGGAATAGTCAGTCAGTCGGGAGGGATCCAAATAGAGAACGCAGGCGACAACGTCAGGTTCCAAAAGTCTTTCAAAACCTGCACATGTCATGGAAATAGGAGACTTCGTGAGACACATCCACACCTTGAGCGACATGGTATCCCGTTGGACGGCATAAGACCAGTTGTGAATACGCAGGCGACCGAAGTCGGACGACCAGCGTTCAAACAATGCTTCGTCCGTACGCCAAACGTGTGCCACTGCATCCATCAGATGGTACCTGAAAAGGTTGAACCCGTAGAGCGCTTTGATGTTCGGTTGCTTCAAAATCCAGCGGTATTTGCTGGATGTCAAGGAATGGTTGTCGGTCAAAAAAATTTTCCGAAAAGCCTGAACCGCAGGACCGCAATGTGTTTCGAGAAAACTCATATCGGGAAACGCGAGGTAGACGGCGTACACATCGTTGAGCGTCAAATGCCCTTTTCCCGGACGACCAAGCGCCGCAGCAAGCGCCTTACGCATTTCGTCTTCCGGCAGCGCATTCAGACGGACGATCCCTTCCGAAACGCTCTGGTGGGAGATGTCCGCCTCCTCGGATATTTTCGCCACGGTTCGCGTGACCGCCGGTTCTGCAAAGAGCGACTTCAAACCATCCTCCAGAGACGTGTCCAACTGCGGCGCGGTGATCGTCTTGCTGGGTTCACCCGATCCCCGCTTTCTGGACGCCCTCCCATGCTTCTGCTCAAAAATGTCCGTTTCGTCCTGCTCGACGATATCCCTGTAGCAAAGGTCATAGTGAGAGCAACCGCCACAGCAATCGTTATACCAACAGCCACTGCGATAGTCATCTTCCCACTCTTCCTGCAAAAGCCCCATCTGTTGCAATTGCTCGATCTGTTCAGAAGTCAGAAGATACTTGCATTGGCAATAATCGATAAGTTCGCGTATTAGTTTCATGGTTTTTTCTATGTTTGGGGGTTTGTAATACTTCGCGTCAAAATTTCCCATTCCGTCCGCCTCGGAAGCTCTCGCGCCACGGCTCTCGCACCACGGCTCGCAAAACTCCGCATAAAACGGGATTTTAAAGCACGATGAGCAGCGCTACTCCTTGGCAGGAACGTACCATAGCGACCTCCAATACGCTTCGTCCAACTTGAACGGATCGACGGAGGCTTTGAAATCCCAATCCGGCGGGAGAATTCCGTAGCGAATCATCTCGCGAACATACTGCGGGCGCGGCACAAATCGAACGGGACAATCCTCGCCATTGTTGACGCTCGGAGTGATCATGCACCAACGATTGCACTCCTCGAGGATGAATTTTCGCCCCCGTGCGACGTAGGCGACGATCTTTTCGTAATCAGGATCGCTCTTGTCGGCAAAAATGACCTTTCCACCTTTCGCCTCGCAAACTCCCAATCCACCCGCCGCTTTCGACAAGGGGGCGCGCGCCACTTTCGAACGCTCGGGATACGAAAGATTGAATATCAAGTGACGATTATAACGCCCGCCGTCTTGCGACATGGATCGCGCAAGGTACATGTTTTTCTGGTGCGTCTCGTAGGGATAATAAGTCACATAAAATTGGGCAGGAGCGTTGAACGTGCCGATTTTCTTGTCCGCCTCCGTCGGCACGTGGCACTCGTCACACCGACGCGCCAGCACGTCCTCGTACGCTTGTGTCTCCGACCAATTTCGATCCTGTCTTTGATTCACGTTCATCAGATAATGCCCAATCGACCCCCAACTATTGACGGCGTACGTCCCCGCGTAATTCGCGCCCGCGTCGAGCCAATATCGAATCATCTTCTTCTCGGGTTCCGACATATTCACACCCTCGTGCCCCTCTTCGATCAGCTGAAGGAGGCGACTCGAACCGGTTCCGATCTCATACGGCTTGAAATTGCTCCGCTCATGCAGACGATAGGGAAGCACAATTCTATTGTCACCAAAGAGGCGGCGCCACGACATTTGTTGGTATCCGATGGAATAAAGAGGTCCCCAATCGCCAGAGATGTTGAACCCGCCCTCCTCGCGATCGTGATTGTGGCACTCCAAACAATGCTTGTCCAAAATGGGCTGAATGTCTCGCGGAAAGTCGAATATTTCGGGCACACCTGCCACTGGCGTGGGTTCGACGGGAGGTTGTCGCATGATTTTGTTGAGACGCCCACGATCCTCGGTGTCCGGCGTTTCAAGCCGTTCTTCGTGGCAGCCGATACAAACCGTGACTTCTCCGGGCATCACGGACGTGAACGAGTGCATCCTTTTCACGCAGCGCCCCTCCCCATCCATGGCGACAAAAAGGACGCTCCTCAGTGGAGGAATGCGGAAGTACGCGCTCCCTTCCTCCGAAACGGGAACCGATCCCAACAGTCGTTCGACCGAGAATGTGCCGCCCGACGACATCTCCGACATCGCTCCCGAGTAGTTGAGCGGCTTGGGAAGCACCTCATAAATCAAAAGTTCCTTAATTGTGCCGGGCGGCACGTCCTGCATCTGGCGACCTTTGTAGACGTTGATGAGCGCGAGCGTCCCAAAGTTGAGCGTGGGATCCGTCGTGTCGGCAATCACGCGCTCCCTCTCGCGTTTCATCACGGGGCGCGCCTCATTAATCCAATAGCCCGACTCCCTCAACTCTTCCGGCAACTCGTAGAGCGTTTCCTCCGACCCGTCGCGAGAAAGGAGGAGTATTTTGGAATAGGAACAGACCATGAAATGGTTTTCGGAGAACGCCCACGGATCGCTATGCGTGTTTTTTTGACTCACATACGTCACGCCCTTCGGATCGTCCGGACCTCGACGCGGATCGAAAATTGCCACACGTCCGTAGTGTTCCTTCATTCCGTGTCCGGGAGAAAAGGTCGCAACGATCATACTCGTGCCGGGGATTGGTTTTGGTCCGAGAAACACGCCGCCAGGCTTCTGGTTGCCATAAAAAACCATTTGCCGCGTGCCGTCTGGATTCATCGTCCAAAGATGATGATACGTCAAATGATTTCTGTCCACATACTCCCACCGCATATAAATCACTTGCCCATTCGGGAGCACCCAAGGGGTGTTGTCCTGCTCAACGTTGGCAGAGAGAGCGCGAATATTCGTGCCGTCCGAATTGCACTTGTGAACCGTTGCGACTTGAGAAAGCCAACATTGAACGTATCGCTTCGCTCGGGACGAACAAAAAATGATCTGGTCGTCTGGGAGATACGTAGGCTCAATGTCGTCCCACCCTGCCGGCGGATAAATTTCGGCGTTCTCCATGCCCTGCGGAGGAATGTCCTCCCCCTCGCCCGTGAGCCGGCGGAGGTTGGTGCCGTCGAGATTGATTTCAAAAAGGCTATAATGATTTTTCCCCGCCGGGAGGTACGAAAAGATTAATTTCTCGCAATCATAGTGTATCTGCGGGTCGCGAATATTCCCATGCGGGTCTTCAAAAATCGTTCGGCATTCCTTTGTTTTGACGTTGTAGACACACAATTTCCCACCGGAATTTTTGGGAAACGTGTATCGACAATGGTCGAGCGCATAATAACCAATGTTTCCGTACCAATGCCCATCGAGACTTGGTTTTCGAAGGCAAAAGAGAATTTCGTCGGGAAGTCCCGCCTCTTGGAACTCTCTCAACTTGCTTTTGCTCTCCTCGGCAGGTTTTTCCTCCGCAAGCAACGGTACAACAAGACACAATGAAAAAACGTGTGCGAACAGAAAAGACCATAGAAATTGTCTCATCACCAATTCTCCTTTTATAAAACATCGCGTTGAAATTCCCAATTTTGTCCGCAACATGTTGCAAATCCAAGCCAACAAAAGCATTGTATCAAATCCAGATGGAAAAGTCAATATGCCCGAAAAGAAAATTTCACGATTTAAAATACTTCTCGTTTGAATTTTTGATTCCGTCCGCCGTTGGAGCGACGCACCACGACTCGCGAAACGTTGCGTAAAACCGGAACCTTAAAGGAGAACGAGTACAAGACGGCAGACCCGTTGCTCTACGCCCCGAGTGGCGCCCGTTTTGGTGGGAAAAAGGGCGCCACTTGAGAAGTTGCCCACACGCTAGACTTGCTCTTCGCGCGTTTCGCCCTCGTTGTGGTTCTGCTCATTGGCTTGGCTGCGCCTCCGTTCTTCGCGTTCTGCAAGACGACGGAGCCTCTGTCGCTCCGCTTCCTCTTCGTCTACCGGACCGTAGCACGCATCAAAAATCACGTACAAATTCATGAGACCCGCGACGACAGTGAAAATCCCACCCAGCTCGAAATAGCGATGAAGCCTTTTTTTCATGTTGTTGAGCGTGGGATCGTTGGGGGAATTGTATCCGGGATTCTCCACCATCGGCGGAGCCATAAATCCACCCCAAAGAGTTTGCTTTCCTGATGGATCGTTCAAAAATTGAACCACAGCGGGAAGACTCGGCAAGCCGACCCACACTTGTGTGATGAAATGAAGACGATATTCTCCCGGTCTAAAAGAAATATAGACCGCTCTCCCCGGACCAAAAGTTGAGGAGCTGGAAAAAACGATACCCGCGAGGTAAGTTCCCCAAATGAGGGTGGCGAACAAAACCGCTTTTGCGATCCTTCCTTGATAAAAATGTCCCAAACCAGGGACGAGCCACGCGAGAAATCCCGCAATGCAGGGGTCCCTGAGATTGATACGCTCGGTGTCTGAATTGTCCGAATGCATTAAAAAACAGCCTCCAGACAGAGACCCCCATCGCCCAACACGTCGCTCACCAATACTCCGCAGGAATCATGGAAATTCTGGACGTTTTTTTCTGCAAAAAAAACGCCCCACATGGGGCGCATTTATTCGATTCGTCCACACGAACCTACTGAGCGGCAACAGCCTCGTCACGCGTCGGAACGACATTGACGCGACGACCATTGCGGTCGAAACGCACAAAACCGTCTTCCAAAGCGAAGAGGGTATAATCACTTCCCTCGCCAACAGCCTTGCCGGGGTGGAATTTATTTCCAACTTGACGCACGATGATGTTGCCAGCGCGGACAGCCTGCCCGGCATAAATTTTCACTCCACGGCGCTGCGCATTAGAGTCGCGTCCGTTCCTACTACTGCCTTGTCCCTTCTTATGAGCCATAAGTACCCATCTCCTAAAATAAACAATGGAATCTTAATATCCGTGAATTTCCAATAATTGGGTGCCTATTCTACTCGAAAATCCACTCGTAGTCAAGCCCCCCCGGCGAAGTTAATCGAAAAATATCCGAATCGCCTGGGTGCCAATAGTATAATTTGAGGATACGCTGCTTCACTTTTCCTGTCTGAGGAGGTCCGTCCCACTGCGCCGCATTGGTCAAACCGGAGACGAAGATGTTAAACGTGTCGACATTAGGATTGATCCCCGTCCAAGTCGCGACGCCCCAAACCTCTTCCCCGGGCTTGATTTGCTTGCGGCTCATCTGAACGGAGTCCAAGATCGTGCGATTCGGATCTTCCTTCTTTCGAATCTCAATTGCGGCAAGCGGCATAAAACGATCGCGGAACGATCGCGAAACGGATTCGACCGCCTTTGTTTTGTCGTTGAAGAGGCGCTCGTCGTTTGTTTTGAGGACAAACAAAGGATTGAACCGGAGGGTCATGTTATCGACCACTTCGATCTCTTTATTTTTGCACTCCAATGGGAAAGGCACATCGACCACCTTGCGCAAATCCGTGACTTCTTTCTCAAGCGGCGTGTCCTTAACGACATACGCGACACCCGGATTGCGCACTTTATAGATGAGATACCAAACTTTCTGCGGAGAGACGGTTTTTCGCACCAAGTCGGGCAGATAAACCGTGATCGTTCGCAACTCTTTAATCTCGATTTCCAAATACCAAACCACGTGACGCGACATATGGTACTTGTCCATTTCGGCTTCGAAATCCTCGCCAAGCTCGCCCTCAAGCCCCACGGGGTCGTAAAGACTGAGGATGTCGATGGATTCAAGACACGGATGAATGCGCTTGAAGACATGAGGCGCCATCACTCTGGGTGGGCTTTTCGTGGGGGGCGCGGGAACTCGAGGCACCTGCGGTACTGTGCGTTTCGCCCCTGCAGAAGGCTCCGGCGTCTGTTCCTGCCCAACGGCAGTCTGTCCAATGGCACAGCAACCGCCCCACATGACCAGTCCCACGAGCGCCACAGCACGCCAAGACATTTTAAATCTATTCTTCATCATCGGATTCTGTCGTTTTGCTGGTTATTTTCTCAGGCTCATGCGCGGCAAGCCACGCACCCCTTATGGATTCTCAAAATTTTCTCGGTCTAACGTCCCGAAATTTGTTGCTGGCACAAAAAGCCAGCACCGAAAGGGGTATTCCTCCCCTCGCACCCTTTTTCGGCATTTCTCCAATCTGAAAAGAGAATATTTTGAAAATTTCCGATTATACCGTGGAGAGGGTGAAAATCTTCCTTCATTAAAACATTTTTACCTCAGATATGCAAGGAGGGGGCTTGACATTTTCTCCTATAAATTATAAACTGGAGGTTTGGATGATTTTTGGGTCGTCCATTTTTTGAGTACCAAAAGCCGCAGTTGTTCAACTTTCCCATTTTCGCCAAATTTGCAAGGTGTTCGAATGCCCGTGAAACTCGCCGTGATTCCCGTCGCAGGGAGAGGCACAAGACTTGTCCCTCTCACCAAAAGTCTCCCGAAAGAAATGCTGCCCGTGGGGCGAAAGCCTGTCGTTCAGTACGTCGTTGAGGAACTCAATCGTTGCGGATTAGAGCGCCTCCTTTTTATCACGGGTCCCACAAAAGCGGCGATCGAAAATTATTTCGATTTGGACGTCGAACTCGTCAATCATCTCAGAGAGACGGGCAAAGAGGAACTCCTCCTCGAGTTGGCGTTCGAGAAAGCGGACCTCCAATACTTCTACACTCGACAAAGGAGGCAGCTCGGACTGGGTCATGCCGTTTTGTGTGCGGAATCGTTCGTGGGAAAGGAACCTTTTGCGGTGGCGCTCGGGGACACGATTTTGGGCATCAATGAGAAAGCGCGCGTGGTCGAAAGGATGATTCAGGTGTTCGAGGAGTGCGGGGCGGATGCCGTTATTGCGTTTGAGGAAACGCCGCTCGAAGAGACGTTTCGATACGGAATCGCGGCACCTGCCGACTTGTCGAATCCAGAGGTTTTTCCCCTGGCGGACATTGTTGAGAAGCCTTCGCCCAAGGAGGCACCCAGCCAGTTGGCGGTGGCGAGTCGATATATCTTTCGACCCGGGATTTTTGAATTCCTCAAAAAAACGAAGCCGGGGAAAAACGACGAAATCCAACTCACGGACGCGATCCAAGCGTTGATTGCTGCGGGGGGAAAGGTGTTGGGCGTCAAGGTCGCGCCGCATGAGCATCGGTTCGACATTGGGAACTTCGAGAGTTATTTCGGCGCGTTTTTGGAGTTTGCCCTTGCGGATCCCGATTTTGGAGACTCCGTGCGAGAAAAAATGCGCGCATTGCTTCACGAGGAGGGATCATGCAGATAATAAAGAGGTCCGCATACGCACGCGCCGGACTCATTGGGAATCCGTCCGACGGCTACAACGGAAAGACCATTTCGATTCTCGTGAGACAGTTTGCCGCGACGATTACGCTTTATGAGTGGGACCAGGTCGAAATCGTTATGAGCGCCAACGACCAATCGCGATTCCGCTCCGTCCATGATCTCGTCCACGACGTGCGTCTCCATGGTTATTATGGCGGAGTTCGGCTGATCAAAGCGTCCATAAAACGATTTGTGGAGTATTGCTCAAGCGTCGGGCTGCCGCTCCATGATCGCACTTTTTCGATTCGGTACGACACGAATATTCCGCGCCAAGTTGGGATGGCTGGCTCCAGCGCAATTATCACGGCAATGATGCGCTGTCTCATGGAATTTTACGACGTGGAGATTCCTCTCCATTTGCTCCCCTCGCTCGTTTTGTCGATTGAGCGCGGAGAGTTGGGCATCGCGGCGGGACTCCAAGATCGTGTGATTCAAGCGTATGAAGGTGTCGTCTATATGGATTTTGCTCCCGACAAAATGCGTGTCGAAAATGGACTCGAGTTTGGAGAATACACACCGCTTGAAATTCCGGAGCAAAACGCGCCAAACCTCTATCTCGCCTACAAGACAGAAGTGGGAGAGCCAACGGAGATTACTCATGACAATTTGCGCCACAGGTGGAACGAAGGGGAGCCGAGTGTGTTGCGCGCGATGGCGCAGTTCGCAAAAATCACGGACGAAGCGAAACTCGCGATCGAAGCGCAAAATTGGTCTCGGCTGTCCCAACTCATGGACGCAAACTTCGACCTGCGCCGTTCGATTTGTAAAATTGCTCCCGGGCAGTTGGAGTTGGTGGAGCGTGCGCGAGAAGTCGGCGTCTCCGCGAAATTCGCTGGCAGCGGCGGGGCGATTATCGGCATTTATCCAAATGAGGAGACCTTTCAAAACCTGAAGAGGAGCATGGCGGAGATTGGTTGTATCGTCGTTGAGCCTCTGTGGAGGACGCCCTCGTGAGGGTTTTTTGAGCATATTTTGACACCTATTTTTGTATCTGTTTTTCAAGAAGGAGAGAACATGGACATTCGCGGCACGCAGACGGAAAAAAACCTCATGCACGCTTTCGCGGGAGAGGCTCAGGCGCGTATGCGTTATACCTTTTTTGCGTCGAAGGCGAAAAAAGAGGGATACGTGCAGATTTCGAAGGCATTTGAAGAGACTGCCGAGCAAGAGAAGGAGCATGGGAAGCGTTTCTTCTCGTACCTTCAGGGCGGGATTTTGGAGGTGGAGGGAAAATTCCCTGCTGGCGTGATTGGGACGACGGCGGAGAATTTAAAAGCTGCCGCTGGCGGCGAAAAAGAAGAGTGGGCGGAGTTGTACCCCACTTTTGCCGAGACCGCAAGGCAAGAGGGTTTTGACGAAATCGCCAATCTCTTCCAATCCGTGGCGGTCGCCGAAAAACAACATGAGCGAAGGTACCTTGGGTTCCTCGAAAATCTCGAGAAGGATTGCGTATTCAAGAGCGAAGAGCCTGTCCGATGGCGCTGCCTCAATTGTGGATACGTTCATGAGGGGACGGAGGCGCCGGGACTTTGCCCCGCGTGCAAGCATCCGCAAGCGTATTTTGAACTGCTCGCCGAGAATTGGTGAGATTTTCGCGTGCAGCTCCAACGGCGGGCGGAGCCGGAAGTTTCAACAAAAACCATTGTAAAAACTTTTTCAGGAGAATCAAGAATGAGGCAGAAAATGAGACGAAAGAATTGTATTCATCCCATAATCCACAACGCAGCTCGGCTCGGCTTCGGCTCGGCGTCGGGCAAAAAATTCTTGCTCTTCTCTTTGATTTTCGCGTTGGTTCTTCCGATTCGGACGAATGCGGACGAGACCAACGCGCGCGCTCTTTTCTCTCGCGAGGAGAGCAATCAGATTTATCGCGCTTTGGGCGAGGCGCTGCGTGAGTACGACGATTACTATTCGCCCAAGACGCACTCCTATTATATTCGGCGTGTGGAGGATTTGCCGTCGGTGGAGCAGGTGCGCGATTTGTTTCCCAACCCGGTTGGCTACGGGAGCGGCTTGGACGATTCGGCACTCTACGTAGGAACGCTCCTCGTCGGGGTGCTTGATCTTTATGATTTGACGAAAGACGAAGCGTTGCGACCCTTGGCGTACGACGCGTGGTTCGGAATGAAGCGCTTGGGTGCCGCGCATCGGCTTCGTGGAGTCGTGACGCGCGGCGTTGCGCCTCAGGATGGAGAAAGTATCTACATCACGTCCTCTCGAGACCAATATACACACTATGTCGAGGCGCTTTATCGTTTTTATCATTCGGCGCTTGCTGGCGAAAAAGAGCGTGAGGAAATCCGCATTTTGCTCACCACGCTTGCGGACGCCATGGAGGAGCAAATCACGCCCGAGAACGAATTCAGCATCCTTCGTGCCGATGGGTCGCACGATCCGCGAGGTCTCCACAAAATGTGGCACGTATACGCACACGAGGCGGCGCGGCTCCCGATGATTTATGCTGCCGCTTGGAGCGTCTCCCGCGAGAGGAAGTACTACGACCTTTATTCGCGATACGCTCAGGACGCCATTGAGCAATCGTTGACGCTCCCCTCGAAACCTCAGCGTGAGCTAAACGCTTGGGTGCCAACGTATTGTTTTTACCAAATGCAGTGTTCTCTCATTCTCATGTACGAAATTGAGGAGAATCCGCAGCTCCGGGAGCAAATCCTTCACGCAATATCGGAAACGAAAAACGTATCCACACCCCGATTCGCTTGGGTAGAAAAACGCGGCGGGCTGCGCGAGTATGCGGAGTTGCTCATCGCTCAGACGATAACTCCCGAGTTGGTTTTGGACGACCGGCAGAAGGAACGTTTGGCGTTTGTTTTTCGGCACCCGCGCCTGAAGAAGAGTGGGATTGGGGGCGTCTGCCATTTGATTCGGGCGTATGCGCAAGCCGTGAGAAATGGGTATTGCCCACTCCCCGAGCCGTTGGAGGGGGCGTCTGGCGAAGAGTTGGTTTTGACCCCCGGTTTGAAAAAAGGCGAGATGCCTCACGACGATTTCGACGTGCGCAAGGTGGATTGGCGCAATGTCCCCACCGTGCCGGACGTGAACGAAAATCGGATTGTGTTTCTTTCGGACGTCTTCTGCCCCTCCGCTCCTGGTGAGAGCGCGTTTTGTTTGGAAAAACTCAAGCAGTCGTGTGAGAAAATTCTCGCGCTGCGTCCGCGCCCAGCGGCAGTCTTTTTCGTAGGGAATCTTGCGCCCGCCGGGGCTTCGGAGGAGGATTATCTCGCGCTCAAACCAACGTTCCGAGCGTTCGAGGAGGCGAAAATCCCCCTTCGTTTCGTCTTGGGCGAGTGGGACTCGCGCGCGGCATTCGAGAAGGTTTTCCCCGAGTATTCGTTCGACACCGTTGCGGTTTTCTCCACGCCTCGGGCAGATTTTATCCTCCTGAACGACGACTCTGACGAATCCCTCGCAAAGGCGCGCCAGCTTGCGGAAGAGCGAAAGGACAAAAACCACCTCATCGTCTCGGCAACGCCCTTGCCCAACGCGGCGCAAATCGCTCCATCCGCGCGCGCATGTATCCATGGCGGTGGGCGTCTTTTTCGCGAGGACAAAAACGCGCAGCCGCTCCATTTATCGCTTCCCTCGCCCGTTTCGTCGGCAGACGGTGCGCCACATGAGGGTTTTTGCTACCTTCAAATGGACAAGTGGGAGTTCGTCTTCCGCATCGTGACGAACGACCCCGACGACGTTTGGGCGCGGCGCCCGGTAGTGCTTCGATTTGCGGCGTTTTGATACCAGTTTTCAATAGAGCTTCCACTTCATACTGGCGCTACTTTTCCTCAAGAGCGTCCCCCAAGATGTAGATTTTGAGAGACGCTCTCTTTTTATGGGGACTCCATTTGCGGGGGCATTCAAAAAGACTCACTCGCGTCCTTCTTTGCCCCGCTCTGTTGTGAGCCGGATTATGCCGGGGAGATATTCCCATCTCGCGCGATGCTTTGCGCTCTATGGTATGCGGCTCCAACGACTGACTCTCGCCAAGACTTTCAATGCAAAGGCGTATAAATTTCGGAAATATTTTGCGAATAGGGACTTTGGGTGGTTGTGCCAACGTCGAATTTGGTGTATAATCCAGCTAGTTCTCCTTTGAAGCAACTTCCATGAAATGCGTCGTTTCCCATATTTGTTTGTTTTGGAAAAGGTTATTGACCATCGAAAGGATTTATGTATGCATTCGAAAATTAGAACCCGCGTGTGTATTTTGGCACTATTTTGTCTCACCGCCGCGCTCCCGGCAGTGAACGCTGCGCGTTTTGGCAGACGAGGCGCTCGGTACACGACGCCCCCCGCCGTACGATCGAACGATCCAAGCTCCAATGCCGCCTCGGAAAGGACTCCCGCCACGAACAAAAACTTGGTAAGCTCAAAATCCAAAAGCGTGTCCCAAGCGTCCGCATCCGCGCAGTATGAGTTGTTTGGTGCGGATTTCTCCACCATTTATAATCATTTCCCCGATGGCGAGAAGGAAGCGCTCTCGTTTTGCGACGCGCAGCACGACCCCGATTTTTATGGTATTCTCGCCAAACGCCACCCGGATGTGCGACCAGAGGTGATTCAAACCATGGCGGACGTCGCGCGCGCGATTCATCAGGAGAAAGACCAGAAAGAAATTGGGCAAATCGTCCGTGCCATGCCAATCTCGCCTGCTCAACTCAAGGCGCACGAGGTGCTCGCTTTGAACGAGGAAATATCCCTCGCCATCGATCGGGAAGAGGCGCGCGCCATTGAGGGCTTGAATCGCTTCCGTATGCGCAGCGGCTTGCGTCCCTGTATCATTGATATCCTCCTTGTCTTCGCGTCCAGAGGACATAGCAACGACATGCGGCGGCACGGATTTTTCTCCCACAACTCACCCATCGGTGGGAAAGGGAGCTTCACGATGCGCGCAAGACAACATGGCGCAAGTGCAAGCGCGGAAAATATCTACATGGGATCGTCAAACGGAATGGCTGCTAACAGCGCGTGGATCAATAGCAGCGGGCACCGCGCAAACATGCTCGGAGGCTTCTCGCGCGTCGGCGTCGGGCGTTCAGGCGGACATTTCACTCAGATGTTCGGACGATAAGTTTTGACTCAGGTTCGGACACAACCTCGTGTCCCTGCAAAATCGCTAAAAAATCGTCCGTCGCTGGTTTTCCTCAACGACGGACAGTTCCTTTTTTGCCGATTCTCTTCTCTTGCCCAGTGCCTCAGCACCTGTCCCTCAGCCCTGTCC
>JAUNBK010000067.1:0-6340 GCA_030527105.1 Planctomycetia bacterium | reverse complement strand
CTGTCCTCAGCGCCTCAGTCGTGCAGACTCCAACCATTGTGGTAGGGTTGAGCAACAAGCGCTTGCGCCTCGGGATTGTTCGTGACGCGCAGCGTTTCGGGGTCGAACTCCACCGCCTTGCCAGTCTGGAGAGCGAGATTTCCGAGGAGGACAAACTCCGTGACGGGCGTGGAATACTCGAAGTTCGCACTTGCCTCCTGCCCACCAGCGCACGCTTCGTACCACTCGGGGAAGACGCCGCCGCGCCGTTCGATTGTCCGCGGAACGTCCTTGAATTTCTCGGCTCGCTCCGGATCAAGAATCCTATCCTCCAACATCACGCCCTCGTCGCCGACATAAAGCACCCCCTCGTTCGGAAGCAGCGCGGAACCAAGCTCACGCGGAACCGCTGGCTTCAGACCTCCATCGTACCAAACGAATCGAAGCTCGGGGAACTCCTCCCGCGCAGGGTAGTCGTACGTGACGATGCAGCCAAGAGGGAATGCGACCGAATGAATGCGCGTGCTCGACGCTGTGACGCGCGTGGGATACTTGAGCTTGAGCGCTCGATATGGCAAATTGGCACGGTGGCAGCCCATGTCTCCGAGCGAGCCGGTTCCGAAAGCCGTCCAACCTCGGAAATTGAAGGGGTGATAAATCGCCCGACCGCCCCAGTTGGCGCAGGACATATGCGGAATGGGACTCTCCACCGGCCATTTGTCCGCAAAAGAAATCTTCTCCGCTGGCCCCAACCACATATCCCAATCAAACCCCTCCGGGACAGGGTCTTTCTGCGTGGGATAGCTCACCATCCCTTGCGGCCAGACGGGTCTTGCCGACCAAGCGTGGACTTCTCGAACGTTCCCAATCGCGCCCGCTTTGATGAGTTCAATGATTCGACACGCAGAATCGCTCGTGTTTGACTGCATCGTGACTTGGGTCGCAACGCCCGCCTTTTTTGCCGCCGCCGCCACGACGCGACACTCTTCAATCGTTCTCGTGAGAGGTTTGACGCAACAAACATGTTTCTTTTCACGCAGAGCCGCCAGCGTAATAATCGCATGGGTGTGGTCGGGCGATCCGCAATATACGGCATCCACCTTCTCCCCCTCGGCAGAGAGCAACTCGCGAAAATCTTTATACAAACGAGCGCCAGCGTGGTCGTCAAACGTTTTTTTGGCGTGACGATGATCGATATCGCACAGCGCGACGATTTGGAATCCAGCCTCCCTCGCTTGATGAAGATGGGCACGCCCCACCCCCCCAACGCCGATGCCAGCAAGGGTGATTCTGTCGTTTGGCGCAGGAGTGTCGCCTCCCAAGACATGCCGAGGCACAATCATCGGTGCCGCCGCGAAAAGGGTGCTCCATTTCAACATTTCACGTCGAGTACAATTTTTCATTTTTTACTCCTCATTTTTTAAGGTGGGAATTTTGTTGCGAAAACGAGTTCGAACACAAAACGCATTATACCAAATCGCAAAATCGGTGTCAAGAGACACACGAAAAGATTTTCGTCGAGGGGCACCTTTCCCTCTTTCGGGGGTGGCAGCCGAAGGCTGACGGGGGAGGGACGGGGAGGAGAACAACTCTCCCACGTCGGAACTACCCCCCACCCTTCGGGCGCCCCCTCACGCAGCCGCGATGCGATTCACGGCGTCGAGAAACGCGAGGATGGACGCCTCCACGCAGTCCGTCGAGACCGCGCGACCTCGGTACTCCGAATTGTTGAATTCCACCGCAACGTTCACTTCGCCTTGCGCATCGTGCCCAATCGTGACACTGTGGACGCGATACTCTCGACACTGGAGATTCAAGCCCGTCAGACGACAAATTGCGACAAACAGGCTGTCGATCGGACCATCGCCCTCCGTGACGTCGTTCGCTTCCACCGCGAAATCCCCACGCCGCAGCCGAAGCGAAACGAGCGGCTTGCGCTCCGTCCCCGACTGGCAGACGTACGACACCAACTCCCAGCCGACGCGCTCCTCAGAAAGCAACACGTGCTGGATCAGCGACCGAATATCCGCGTCGTAGACCTCTTTTTTCCTGTCGGTGAGGGTTTTGAACTCCTCGAAGAGCGCGTTGGTCTGCTCCTGCGTGAGTGTGTATCCCAACTGCGTCACCTTTGCGCTCAACGCTGCGCGCCCGCTGTGTTTCCCCAAAACAAGGTCCGTCTTCACGAACCCAACCGTCTCTGGGCGCATAATCTCGTACGTCGTCGGGTTTTTGAGCATACCATCTTGGTGGATGCCCGACTCGTGCGCGAAGGCGTTGCGCCCGACAATCGCCTTATTCCTCGGCACCTCCAGCCCCGTCACTCCCGCCACGAGGCAGCTTGCGGGCACGAGTTTCTCCGTCACGATTCGCGTCCCGGCACGATAATAATCCCGCCGAGTGTTGAGCGCCATGGCGATTTCCTCGAGCGCGCAATTTCCCGCGCGTTCGCCAATTCCGTTGATCGTGCATTCGACCTGTCCCGCTCCAGCTTCGACCGCAGCCAGCGTGTTCGCGAGAGCCATCCCCAAATCGTTGTGGCAATGGACGCTCAATACGGCACGGTCGATGTTCGGAACGTTGCCTCGCAGCGTTCGAATCACGTCAGCAAACTGCGTTGGCACGGCGTACCCAACGGTGTCGGGTATGTTGATCGTTTTGGCACCCGCTTTGATTGCCATTTCGACGACGCGGCAGAGAAAGTCCGGCTCTGTTCGCGAGGCATCCTCCGCCGAGAATTCGACGTCGCCACACAACGCCGCCGCCATTCTGACGTACCCCTCCGTGTGCATCAGGACATCCTCCTGCGTCATGCGGAGCTTGAACCTTCGATGAATCTCGCTCGTGGCAAGAAAGACATGAATCCTCGGTCTCTCAGCATCCTTGAGCGCCTCCCACGCGGCATTGATATCGTTCGGCTTGCAACGCGCCAACGCACAGACAGCACTCCCTCGAACGGAGCGCGCAATCTTTTGCACCGACTCGAAATCCCCCGGAGAAACGACAGGGAAGCCCGCTTCGATCACGTCGACACCAAGCTCGCTCAGCATTTGCGCGACCTTCAACTTCTCCTGGATATTCATACTAGCACCGGGCGACTGCTCGCCGTCACGCAGGGTTGTGTCAAAAATGACGATGGAACGTTCGGACATGAGGGTCTCCTTCCACAGAGAAACAAAATGTAGGCACAAAAAAAACCGCAGAATCTGGCGGACGATTCTGCGGTCACAAATTTTCTGGTTTTATGAAGTTGTCGTCAAAAAACCGAGTCCAAAGCGTCCCCGCGCCAATCGCCGCCGAGCGGCTTGGTAAGGAGGAGGCTACCGACCAGTGTTAAAACGAAAACTTTCATCATGCGGCAAATTTTACCCCAAAACACTTTTCGTGTCAAGAGGGGGCTTAAAAAAATCGCGGTCGGGCACCTTCAATTTTTCGCCTTTTTCTCGGACGCCCTTGACTTTTTGCAAATCGGTGTTATCATAATGGCGTGCAGTGTCTTGCGAAACTATCCACCGATTGTGTTTTGCCCCCTCGGCTAACGAGACTGGTACAAAACTTCGTAGAGACACACACGAAAACCTCGCTTCTGCCCATCATACCTTAAAATCCGATCGACACAACGCATTGCGAAAATGAGATTCTTAAAGCATGATGAGTACAAAACACGATGAATATCGCGCAAAGTTACCAAAACATATCAGGTGCAAAATGAATTCAGAATACGAAAACCCTCAGCCCGTGCGACCGCGCCGGCTGCGCTATAATCCCGCAGTGCGACGTTTGGTGGAAGAATATCGCGTCGTTCCGCAACGTTTGATTCAACCTTTGTTCGTGTGCGAAGGCGTGGGGGTGAAAGCCGAAATATCCTCCATGCCGGGAGTGTATCAAATGTCGCTCGACGTTTTGTGCGACGAGGTGAAAACGCTCCAGAATCTCAACCTCGGCGGCATCATTCTCTTCGGAATCCCTGCGGAGAAGGACGAGGAGGGGTCCGACGCGCTGAGCGACGAGGGAATCATTGCGCGGGCGGTGCGGGAAGCAAAAGCCGCGGCGCCGAACCTCCTTTGTCTCACGGACGTCTGTTTTTGCGAATACACCTCGCACGGACACTGTGGCGCGCTTGCCCAAATCGGGGGAAGGATTGAGGTCGACAACGACACGACGCTCGAAATGCTCGCCAAGCAGGCTCTCGTCCACGCTCGGGCGGGCGCCGACATGCTCGCGCCAAGCGGAATGATGGACGGCATGGTGGGCGCGATGCGAGACGCCCTCGACGACAATGGATTCCAACACCTGCCTATTTTGAGCTATGCCGTAAAATATGCGAGCGCTTTTTATGGTCCCTTTCGCGACGCGGCTGAGAGCAGCCCGCAGTTTGGCGACAGGCGGAGCTATCAAATGCAGCCCTCAGCCATTGCGGAGAGCGCCATTCGCGAGGCGGAGTTGGATTTGATGGAAGGAGCCGACATGATTATGGTGAAACCTGCGTTGGCGTACTTGGATATCATTCGACTCATGCGCGAACACTTCCCCGAAGTCCCTCTCGCGGCATACAATGTCTCGGGGGAATATAGCATGGTGAAAGCCGCCGCACTTCGTGGCTGGCTGGACGAAAAAGCGACCGTTTTGGAGAGTTTGATAGCCATCCAGCGTGCGGGAGCGGGGATTATTATCACGTATTGGGCAAAAAAGGTCGCGCAGGAGTGGCTCCCATAACCCCTCAAACTCAAAGAAGACCAAGGAGACAAGAATGCTCACGATACGAGACATGAGGGAGTCGGACGAGTCGGTTTTTCTCGGCTTTGCGCTCCCATTTTATCAAAGTCCTGCGTTGCTGTCGCCCGTTGAGAGGGAAGCGATCGATCGAACATTTCGCGAGGCGCTTCGTAACGACGGACTCCTCCGTGGTTTGATTCTCGAGTGGGAAGGCGCGGCGGCAGGCTTTGCGTTTCTCACTTTTGCATGGACGACGGAGCGCGGCGGCAGAGTCGTTTGGGTTGAGGATCTTTTCGTCTCCCCTGCATTTCGCGGCAAGAACATCGGCACCGAGTTCTTCCGTTGGCTCGAGTCGGAATATCAACACTCCGCCAAACGCTTTTCGCTCGAAGTGAGTCCCACGAATCCCGCGCAGCGTCTCTATGCGCGACTAGGGTTCGAACCTCTCCACTACACGCGGATGATTAAAGAGGTGGATTAAGCTCCACCCCAGTCTCACGCTCACAAGACGATAACTTACACGAAAGAGTAGTACTAAAAAAACAACAATCTGACAAAAAATATAGAACTACGGTGCCGGATTCTCGGGCAGAATCTCGATTGCGGCACGCAGACCAAGGGCAATGTGCGCCATCTTGGTGTAGTCGAGCTTCTCCCACGTGTCTGTCGGCTCATGATAATGCGGCGTTCGATAAAATGCCGTATTCGTGAGAAAAAGCACTGGGCATTGGAAGTCGAGGTAGTTCCGATGATCCGAAAAATCCGTCTCGGTCGCGAGGGACTCCGTGAGAGGAAGCGCTCGAACAGGAAGTGCGTCGGACTCGATGGCTCGCTTGAGAATCCCCATTGCATGCGCGGAATTCAAGCGTCCGATGATTGCGAGAAAATCCCCTTTGGAACCATAAATCCACTCCATCCCCGCGACGGGGTATTCTTGGGAGCCAGGGCGCGAGGAATAATATCCAACCACATCGAGACAAAGTACCGCTCGAAGCCGCACGCCGCGCCGTGCAATA
This sequence comes from Planctomycetia bacterium, assembly GCA_030527105.1. Classification (GTDB taxonomy): domain Bacteria; phylum Planctomycetota; class Planctomycetia; order Pirellulales; family Thermoguttaceae; genus RGIG3701. The sequence goes on along the minus strand of JAUNBK010000067.1, from coordinate 632 downwards.
TCCTGAGCGTGAACGAAACTCCCCATTTCGTCTGTGGCAAAAAAGGGCGGCTCCTCCGTGTCCCACGACACGAGTTCCACGTCGCAAGAAAGTTCCTGAGCGTCTTTGAGGAGGCGCGCCAACTCGAGAATCACGGCAACGCCACTCCCATTATCGTCCGCTCCAGGCGTCTCTGGCACAGTATCATAATGCGCCCCGATGAGGATTCGCTCACGCGAGCGGCCTTCCTTGAGCGCGCAAATATTGAAGCATACCTCGCCATCGTCAAGGACGTACCTTTGGCGCGTGACACGGAACCCTGCCGCCAGAAATTGGGATTCGAGAAAATCCATGACCTCGTTTTGCTTCTCGCTTCGCGCATCCCTCGGGAAGCAGTCCTCGCTCAAAAAACGCACGGTCTGCCTCATCCTCTGCGCCGCCTCGTGCACATCGGGACGTTCTTGAGTCACCTCTTGAGCAACAACGCACGAGCAAGCCCACGCCAAAAGGAACATGCAGAGAGCAGGATGAAATCGCGACATAAAAGCACTCCACATTAAAGATTCTCGTTTCTCAACACGGTTTCCATCCTATAATACTTCTCCTATAAAATTCCCGCAAAAGTCACACGGATTTTTTGACGATAAGATCAG
>JAUNBK010000066.1:18583-20005 GCA_030527105.1 Planctomycetia bacterium | reverse complement strand
GGCGAGCGGGACGTTTACTGACTGCGAGGTGAGTGGGAATGCACTTGCGGGAATGGCGGTTCAAGACAGTGGGACGAATCCCACGGTGAAGAAGTGCCGATTCACAGACGGGAAACAGAATGGAATTTTCGTCTGCACAGGCGCGAGCGGAACGTTTACTGACTGCGAGGTGAGCGGAAATGCACTTCAGGGAATGGCGGTTCAAGACAGTGGGACGAATCCCACGGTGGAGAAGTGCCGATTCACCAACGGGAAAGCGAATGGAATTTTCGTCTGCACAGGGGCGAGCGGGACGTTTACTGACTGCGAGGTGAGTGGGAATGCACTTGCGGGAATGGCGGTTCAAGACAGTGGGACGAATCCCACGGTGAAGAAGTGCCGATTCACAGACGGGAAACAGAATGGAATTTTCGTCTGCACAGGCGCGAGCGGAACGTTTACTGACTGCGAGGTGAGCGGAAATGCACTTCAGGGAATGGCGGTTCAAGACAGTGGGACGAATCCCACGGTGGAGAGGTGCCGATTCACAGACGGGAAAGAGTGTGGAATTTTCGTCTACAACGGCGCGAGCGGGACGTTTACTGACTGCGAGGCGAGTGGAAATGCATTTGCGGGAATGGAGGTTCGCAACAGTGGGACGAATCCCACGGTGGAGAAGTGCCGATTCACAGACGGGAAACAGGGTGGAATTTTCGTCCACGACGGCGCGAGCGGGACGTTTACTGACTGCGAGGTGAGTGGAAATGCACTTCAGGGAATGGCGATTCAAGGCAGTGGGACGAATCCCACGGTGGAGAAGTGCCGATTCACAGACGGGAAACAGAATGGAATTTTCGTCTGCACAGGCGCGAGCGGAACGTTTACAGACTGCGAGGCGAGTGGAAATGCACTTGCGGGAATGGAGGTTGACAGTGTGGCGAATCCGACGGTGGAGAGGTGTAAATTTGCAAAGAACGCATCTTATGGAGTTATGATACACTTTTTCTGTGGAGGAACGTTCAGGAATAATACGCTCACCGGAAACGGGGCTGGCGCGTGGAAAGTCGGATGGTTCTGCGGCGTCGAACGGATAGGAAACACGCCGAATAAGTAGTCACACGTTTTTCGAAAAATTTTTCGGAGAACCCCTTGACAAAAGTATGCGTATTTGATACAGTAGTATTGTGCGTGAATGTGCGCGCTGCGTTTTCGCTCAATTTTAGCGGCGGAAACGAATGGATACGCTTCCTTAAAGAAAAAACATCCAATTTGGAGACAATCATGCAGAAGAAACTCACGCTTGCAGCTGGTGCGTTGCTTCTGTGCGCTTTGGTTTATAGCCTGAGCGCCACAGATGGCTTTGCGTCACGCAGTGGCGCGGGTGATGGAGATGGATTTTTCACGGCACAGTATCGTCCCGTGATCATCGTGCCGGGGAGATAC
>JAUNBK010000066.1:0-18573 GCA_030527105.1 Planctomycetia bacterium | reverse complement strand
ACCGCCGCCACCACCGCCGCCTCGACATCATCATCCACATCACTATCATCCGCATCATTACGGACCGCATTTTTATGGACCCCCGGCACCTCCGCCGCCTCCACCACCTCCGCCACCGCCGCCGAGGTATCGTCCCCGACCAGGAATCCATATCATCTTCTAACGAACGATGAGTACAAGAAAGTGTCTGCCCTCAAGGTGGATCAAGCATACAAGGAGATTTAATATGTACAGAATGTTGAGAACGCTCGTGCCGAGCCTGCTCGTTGTTGCGCTTTGCGCGACGTATTGTGCGGAATCGTCGGCTCAGGGACCACCACGAGGGGGTCGTCGTCCTGCGCCAGCTCCGCATTATCGCCCTGCGCCACCACCGCCGCATCATCATCGCCCCGCGCCGCTACCGCCACCGCCGCATCATCGCCCCGCGCCACCGCACGCTGGCTATTATTACTACTACGCGCCGCAGACTCCTGGTGAGGCGATCGGCGGAGCGATTGGTATTTTGATCGAGCGCGCGATTCGAGATGACTTTTAATCCGTCCCTCGGATCGGATATTCAAAGAGGGTGAGCCATCCTGGTCTCGCCCTCGGCATCTGTTTTTTGCGACGAGCGAGTCGTTTTTGTGTGACTTGCTTGTCGTATTTTTTGTTCCTCTCCCAAAAATCAATTATGAGTAAAAAATCCTCTGCCCGAATCTTGCCTCACGAGGAATATGTGGAGCAGGAGTATCTGTTCAAAACTCTCCGCGAGCGAAAATCGACGACCGCCACGCAAGAACTGATGAAGACGATTCGACACGAGATTCTCGCGTCGACGCAGTTGCCGATGGCGATGGAGTTTATGGAGACTTCCCTGCGACACACGGGTGGCATGGCAGAAGCAATGGCGCACATGGCGCACTATTTTACGCCCTTCCAAACGTTCATCATGTCCGAGGCGGAGCGCGACGGCGGGAAGTTCGATTATTTTATCGCCCTCCAATTGCTGGAGCGCGAGGCGAGATGCCGCGCTGCGGGTCTAGCTCCACCAGCAATGTTTCTCTATCAATTCGAGGCGCTCAGTCGAAATCGTCTCAATTACGAGCGTGGATTGCAAGCCATCGCCTCGGACCCGGTTTTCGATGCAAACTGGAGCGAGTGGATTGGTCTCGTGCGTCGGCAGTTGGGCTTGCTCGACATTGCGGAAATGATTTATGTGCGAAGCGAATATTATGAGATTTTGAGAAAGAAGCCGGCAGAGAAACCTTTTTTATTCGGAGAAAAAGAGGGGCGCATCGCACTGGCGAATCGCCGAAAGGATCCGACGTATCTTTTTGCTGCATTCCAACGACACCTCAATTATCCGCAGGTGCCACGCCCTGTGTTGGAGGAGTCGGAAGAGTCGGTACTCGCGAAACTTATGCGAACCGTCGATAAACTCGAAGCGAGAATGAAATTTTTGGAAGACGAAATGCGTGGCGGCGTCGATATCACTCAGTACTATGTTAAAGATGAATAGATTTATCCAAATTATCGCGATTATAGGATTCCTCGGCGCGGCACAGTTCGTGTCGGCAGAGGGTGGAAGCGTTCCGCCAGTGCAAATTCGCCTGACGCTCGACCTTCCGCAGGGAGAAAATGCGCACGAAGTGGAGGCGCGCGTCCCGCCGCTCAAATTCGACAAGCGACTCCTCATGAGCTACACGCTCGACGACGACACCGTGACGGCGTACTGCAACATTTTTTCGTGCATCAACCAACACTGGATTACGAGAGGCGTCTTTTTTAACCATTTGGGCTACCCACACTCCACCGGATTTCTGCCCGAGAAGACGCTGGGGTATTCGGACGGCACCGGAATCGAGAAGCGTTTCGCGATTGGCGTTGCCGTTTGGCCGCAATCCGGGAACAAATGGCTCCCCAACTTCATGGACGAAAAGAAACCGCCCACGGGACCTTACGACCCCTATTTGAAGTGGTACGAAATTCCCACCATGCTCGATTTTGGCTGCTCGGTCTATGAACACGACACTTGCACAGACGCGATTCTGCCGCCCGATGCCTCCAAAGAGGTGCGCGACGCGTCATATAAAGACGCCGACATGATCGCGCGCTGCTTTCCCAAGTGTCTCGAAATAACGAAACGCAACCTCAACGGGCGCGGATTTAAGGTTCTCATTGAGCCGAATGGGAATTATACCTACTGCGTGGCGGCGAGGAAATTCCCTCCCATTAAAGTCGTCGTGAATCAGGGCGCGGGCGGGAAGTCGATCAAATTGCGTCCGCTCTCGATGGTGCCCGACTTTGAAACGTCCGTTTTGGAGCGCCGTTTCTACAATAATTGCCCGATTGAGGAGGAATTTGCGCACATCGAAAAACTTGCGAGCGACCCGGATCCGATTTGGTACCACCTTTCGACGCACGGCGCAAGCGACTCGATCATGCAGCTCCTGCGACTCATCAACGATCGTTGGGGAAAAGACGGCAGCGACGAAGTCTGGTTCGCAACCGTCGACGAGTATTACGAATATTGCTTCATGCGCAAAGGTATTCGGATCGAAAAACGCGTCAAAAACGATCGCCAAGTCGAGTTTCTCCTCACGATTCCTCAAGATGTGGACTTCCACTACCAAGATTTGTCTCTGGTTGTGGAGGGTCTTGCGCGCCCAGAATTGTCGCGTGCCACCGCAGACACCAGCGTCTACGCCCTCTCGTTTGCCAAAAAAGAAGATCGGCTTTTGATTAACGTCGGATTCAATCCCGAATCGCCACGGCGCGCGGAGCGGTACGTCGCACGACTGGAGGAGGAACGCTCGAAAGAGGCGAAACGGGACGCGGAGTATTTCGTCTCGCAGCTTCGCCCAGAGCTTCAACCTCCGTTCGAAAAACGCATCGCCGCCGTTTCGCTTCGGCAACCAATCGAGATTCGAAAAATCGTTGTCGAACGAAGCGACCCCACGCGCCCTCGCGAACGCCGCGTCATTTTCGAGACAGATCGACGACCGCACGAGTATAAAGCGTGCATCGGCTGGCTCGACCCCGAAAGCGTGCCGTGGGTGGAATTCGATCCGGAAAAACCGATTTTGGTGACGATTCCAGAGAAATCCCGCTTCCTCCGTGCCGACAACACGATAGACGTCGCGGTCGTCGTGCGCGACTCTGAGGGAGAATCGCGCATGGTCGGAACGACAATTTCAGCGCAATAAGCGAGTTCTCAAGCCCTCTTCAAACGCCCTCTCACGCCCGCGAGAGCGAGAAGCCCAAGCAGCATGAGCGCCCAACTTCCCGGCTCCGGTATCGCGTTGTAGTCCGTCGCGAGCGTGAGAATGTGCCCATCTGCACTGAGGAAAAGATTCCACGTGTATCGCAAATCCTCCGCCAAAAGCGACTCCCAATCCGACGAGGTCCACGCTGGGTCCTGCTCGATAAGCCCGCCCGCCACGAGTATGTCGTAGACGCCCCAGTCCGCCTCGTACCCCTCGGCAATGTCGAACACCGCGTCGCTGCTCACTACCGCGCCATTCGTGAGTGTGTACTGCGTTTCGCCCGGCGTGACCACGAAATTTCCCGAAATGTCGAGCGAATCGAGACCAACGCTCCCCGAGGCGAAGAGTGTCGCGCCATTGGCAATCGACAAAGCCCCACCCAAGTTGGCGTCCGCCATTTCTAGCGTACCCTCGGCAACGTTTGTCGGACCGGAGTACGTATTGTTTCCGGCAAGGATGAGCGTTCCGGTGCCTGTTTTCGTGAGTCCACCCACCCCGGAGAGGAGACCGGACCACGTAATCGTGCTGTCGCCAATCGTTTGGAAGACAATCGGACTGGCGGCATTCGTGAGCGTCGCGTTCAAGCTACTCGACCAGCTTCCGTTTTCGACAAAGTTCGCAGAACCCTCGATAATCTTCCCGGACGTGATGGTGCCCCCCTCGAGATTGATGGCGTAACGATCGGTTCCCGAAACCGTTGTCATAATACCGCCGGAACCAACGTTGAGCGTGCCGCCAGTGACCGTCAGGGTGCCCGTTTGTCGAGCGTCCCGCGCGTTGAGATTGAGTCTTGCGGAGTTGATCGTGCCGGTTCCAGAGAGGGCGAGAGTGCCGTCGGAACTCACAGCCATCCACAAGCCGCTCTGCCCACTAGAACCATAATTCAGAACATTCAACTCACCCGCAGAAATGGTATAATACGCAGTGTGCCCGGACCAGTGCCCGATTGCCAGATCACCACCGACGTTGACAATTCCGCCTGTCTGCACGACTTGAGGTGTGTATGAACCACTAGCCTCATCAAGGCGCAGATTGCCGGAGACGTCGATTTGTGCGTTATCCTGCACGTTGAGCGTCGTGCCACCGGTCGATTGGAAGGAATCCAATTGGAGCTTCGCGTTTCCTTTGACCGTGATCGTTTTCCCGGTCGTAGTGAGGGTAGCCACGTTGAGAAATGCCGTTCCTTCGAGCGTGAGAGAATTCCCCTGGAAGTGGAGGGACGCGAGCTGCGAGCCGTCGTGTTCGAAATTCCCCTTGTCGCCCGTGAGCGTCACGTTGCCGTCGGTGTTCGCACGACCGATCGTAACGGAACCCTCGCCGCAAATCCCACCCGTCGAAAGTGTGACGGAGCCGTAGTTGGTCGTGCCGTCTGCACGCGCCGTGCTGATGTAGAGTCCCGCCCCCTTGCTGACCAAAATGCCCGAGGTCTTGCTTGCCGTGTTACTCCCCAAAATATAGAGGTTCCCCTCGAGGACAACGGTCTTGCCTGTGTATTCCGAGACGCCGTCCACGGTGGAGACGTTGTTGCGCATTTGGAAGTTTCCAGAGCCGCTTTTGATGAAGTTGGTGGTGGTTCCGTTGTTGTCCAGGAATCCGATTTCTGCCGTCTGCATGTCGGCAACCGACCCAAATGCCGCAGCGAAAATCTCGTACTCTCCGCTTGAATTCATATACCCAGACGTAATGTTTCCGCCCCCCTGAATCCAATGGTTATACGTCTGAAGCGCGAGCATACCGGTCGTAAGTGTGACGGTTTTTCCAGAGTCAATGAGCAGGTCGGCAGCGGTCACAAGCGAGTTGAACGTCGTAATGTCGCCAACATTCACGCGACCCTTGTTGAGATAGTCGGCACCCTCCGCCATAGTTTCGGAGTGCGTCGCGGCGGCGATGCTTCCATCCGCCTGAACGCTCGCGAAGGCGTCCCCAAAATAGCCACCAGCAACCACACCCTCTGCGTGTCCGGTCGCCTTCTCGGTCGTGAATTTATAGACAGACCGATCGCCAAGATAGTGGAAATTCCCCAAGTCGAGAACTCCGTCTGTGGCATGCTGAACCACAGAAGCAATGGTCTCCTTTTTTGTGAACGAAATTCGTCCATTCGTGAGAGAGAGGTTGTTCGTGCCGTTGAACATGAGCCGTTCCACGGCGACTTCCGCGCCGCCGAGGTCCATTGTCGTGTCGGCAGACGTGAATAAACGGACGAGCTTCCCATTCGTCCACGCCTGGTTCGTCGCGCTCGTAAGATCGTTCGTCCACACGGCATCCGACCAATTTTGCGCCCCGCTCAGACCCAATCTCGAAAGTGAGTCCGCCGTGTTCACGATCTGGAGCGCAGCAAAGGTACCGCGCGTGTTGTTGGATTTTGCCTGTCCGTCGACCGAAAGCGTGGCACCCGTCAAATCAGTAATCCGAAGATAGTTCGTTCCCTCAGCGAACGTGATTTCCGCACCATTTGTCGAGCGAACGGAGTTTCCGTCTCCCCAACTTGACGTTCCCTGGAGAGTTTGACCGTTGGCTCCGTAGTAGCTCGCACCATTCACGTTCACGTGACGAAAATTGGCGCTGTCCGTAGAAGCCAAATGATAAAGGTCGTAGCTGAAGAAAACGTTTCCCCCCTCCGTGATGGCGAAATGCGCCTGAGAGCCGCCGTCGTCGAGGTAGCCATGCAGAAGCCGAGCGTTCGGTGCGGTATCGGGCGGGGTACTTCCTGTCGAGTGCCACGTGTTTGCGCTCGACCACGTTCCCGAGATGGCATACGAATACCCGGAAGACCCCGTGAGCGTAGTGTAGGAGCCAGACTTACCGGAGAAGTTGTTCCAATACGCACCGTCCGTCGACACAACGCCGTATTCCGTGCCCGCAACAGTCGAAGTGCTCCCTTGATCAACGCCGAAATTGACGGAGATCGTCTCCTGCGCGCGAACTGCCGGGGCACAAAGCCCCCCCACACACAGCACCATCAAGAGACTCCACGCCATTGGGAGAGCGCCTATTCTGCCCCCCCCCCGTATTTTAACACGCAATGAATTCATCATTTTCTCCTTTATCTCAAAATTCTTCCCCAAAAGGGCGGGACGTTCATAAATATACCGATCGTTCTCTAAAATTCCCGTCTTGCGTGACGCTTTGCGAGCCGTGGTGCGTAGCTCCAACAGCGGACGGACGGGGAATTTCGACGAGAAGTATTATAACCTGACGCTCAACATTATAAACCGACCATGCGTAAATGTCAAGAAAAAAATGTAAAAAAAGGAGGATTTTTTTGAACAAAACACCATACACTTCGCCCAATCGGAATATACTGCGCCCGACGTCGACCGTGGGCGCTTCAATCCAATCATGCAGTGTCTAACTCAGCCCAATCGGCAAGCATTTGCGACGTTTTGAGGAAGCGTCGGTATAGCGTTTCGTAGACCTCGGCATTCTCCGGCACCGGCTCGCACAACTCCTCAAGACAATGGACGCCGTCCACGGGCGAGAAATCGCTCCACCACCCCAACCCCTTCATCGCCAGCGCGGCAGCACCAAGCGCGGCTGCGTCTTGATCCACGTTCGTCTTCTCCATCGTCTTGTTGAACACGTCCGCATAAATCTGACGCCAAATGGGACTAATCGCCCCGCCGCCAACGAGAACAAGCCGTTGTTCAAGCGGAACGAGCGCAGCAAGAGCGTCGTGAGCCTGGCGAAGATTGAGAGCAATCCCCTCAAGCGCTGCACGAAGGACATCTGCGCGAGTGTGCGAGAGATCCAAGCCCAAAATAGCGCCCCGAATGAGTGGGGAAGGCTCCAGAGACGACCCGCCACCCAACGAGGGATTGAGGAGAAGCCCACGCGACCCGGCAGGCGACCCGGAGGCGATCTGCATGATTTTCGCGTAGACGTTCTCGCCCGAGATGCGCGAGGATTCCAACAAGTCTTGGCAAAATTGATTGCAAATCCATTTGAGCGTCACGCCAGAGGAAAAAACGGCGGCGGCCGACGCGAATTGCCCCGGTACAACGTGCGTAAAAACGTAAGGTTTGAACCCAAAATCCAACAGAGGTTTGTCGCTGCTCACGGCAATCCAACTGGACGACCCGAGAGAGGCATAAGCGCGCCCCGAAACATAGCACTTCGCGCCAAGCGCCATGCAGGAATTATCGACGCCGCCGCACACGACGCGAACGGAAGTGGGAAGCCCGAGGAGTTCCGCAGACGCTTGCGTGAGGGTTCCGACGACTTCGGACGAGTCGAGAAGCTCCGGGAAGATTTCGCGTGGCAGACCAGCGGCGCGGATGATTTCGTCGCTATAGTTCCACTCCTCAAGCGCGTAGGCGCCCGACCCGGAGGCGTAGGAGAAGTCCGTAGCGGCACGACCCGTGAGACAAAGGTTGATATAATCCTTCGTCCCCAAAAAGACGCGCATTTTCTCGAAGACTTTGGGCTGCGTCTCCCTCAAATGTAAGAGTTTGAATAGAGTATAATGCCCCGGCGGAAAGCCAGCGCCCGTGGTCTTATACCAAGTTTCCTCATCGAAATTTTCAAAGAACCTCTCGGCAATCGCTGCGCCGCGCGTGTCGGACCAAATGGGCGTGGTTTCCTGAAGCGCTCGCCCATTCTCGCCGATAGGGAGGCACCCTAATGAGTGACCAGAGAGGGAAAGAGCCTGAACGCCTTGAGGCTGCACGCCCGTTTTTTCGAGCAGCCCACGCACGGACTGCGCGACGGCATTCAGCCAATCAGCGGGCTTTTGCTCATGAATTCCGCTTGCGGGGTAGATCGTGTTGTACCCCACAAAAACGTCTCCCAAATTCTGACAATTTTCGTCAAACAGCGACGCCTTGCACCCCCCGGTGCCCAAATCACAAGCGATGATAAACATGAATGATCCTTTTTTAAGTTCGTGCGTGACCACGCAATAATCCCGTTGAGCATATACCAAATCGCAATGCCTCCGCCGCTCATTCTATCTTCTTTTGAACGCTGCGTCAAGCCCCACGGAACCTATTTTCCCCAAAAATGGGGAAGACCCGTAGTGCGTCGGTTCAACGACAGGCGCAGGGGGGGATTTTTGGGGAAATTCTGGCGGGAATTCTAGCGTGCATTAGAACCAATCGTCGTCCTTGCGCAGCTGCCCGGCACTGTTGTCTTCGGGATCGAAACGCTTGCGCCCCGTGTCGTAATCACGCTGTCGCCCCTGCGTGTTTCGCGAGAGTCCCGCCCTTTGAAGGAGCGAGCGACCAAAAATGTTCCGCACGCTCTGCTCTGCGGCTTCTTCCTGAGGTGGCGGCATCGTCGCGCCGTTCGCCTCGGGGGAATACTCCATTTTGTAGTGGTTGTGAGCGAAAGATATCATCCCATTCGGCGGAAGGTAGGATTCTTTGATTCGCGCGCCGTTGAGTTTGGTTCCGTTGCTGCTGCCCAAGTCTTTGACGTACCAATAGCCGTCCTCCAGGTACAACTCACAATGCTTCCCGGAGACGTTTGCGAACGGGAGAACGACGTCGCAATCCTTCCGTCGTCCGACAATCAAACGTTTCTGCGTAAGCGGGATCGGCGTGCCGCCCGCCACAGGCAAAAGGCTTCCGTACATTTCGTTTTTCCTTTCCTTGTGTTGTGTCAATTTTATAAACACAATCGTTTTGATTAACAACCTTCCAACTTTCTTGAGAGGAAGCATTTTTGAAATGCTCACTACGTTCGCGAATACAGCACTCGCCCGCCTGAGCTGAGAACGGAGCGAAGCGTAGTTGCGGATCAATTCCCCACCTCCAGAGGGTGCAGCGGGGGGACTTTCTCTTTTCACAAAATGGTTTATAATGAGGGCGTCGTCCAACGACTCATCGTGAGTTTATACGCACCTTTGCGCCATTTGGTTTTGCGGACAGCGTCCTTTTATGAAAATTCCCCTTATCCTTTTCCCCGGTCTCGCCTGCACGCAGCGCCTGTTCGCGCCGCAAAAAGAGGGGCTGGACGATATTGCAAACGTTATCGTTCCCGACTGGGTCGAACCTTCGCGCGCCGACTCGCTGCAAATGTTCGCCAGCCGCTGGGGTGCTGCCGTTTGGGAACGGTATTTCGCCTCTGGTCTCCTCTCTGCGGACGACGGCTGCTTCGTCGGCGGGCTTTCTTTTGGAGGAATGGTCTCGCCGCTCGTTGGGAAGCTACTCCACGACAAAGGCGTCCACGTCCATGGAGCCATTCGGCTCGCAACCTTCCGCTGCGGCGACGAGATTCCCGAGCGATTCCGTTGGATTTGGAGCAGCCTTAACCTCTTCCCCGGCGGAGGTTGGTACGTTTCGAAAATCTACTGCGCCTTGGTGCTCCGAAGCCTTGGGGGGAGGCTCTCTTTTGCGCGTCGCGAGGTGTATCAACAAGTGCTTGAGTCCCCCGCACGCAGGTCCATCGAGGTGGTACGAATGCTGGCGCAGTGGCGTGGCGCGGAGCCGATTTTTGATTTCCCGATCCTTCAAATTCACGGAGCGCGCGACATGTTGCTTCCGATCCGATACACAAGCCCGCAAATTACTATTCCGCGCGCGGGACATTGTCTCACACTAACGCAGCCGAGCGAGGTGAACGAAGCGATTCGGGAATTCCTCCTCACGCGAAATGCGCAACACAAAACGACGCAGCAGACGGACCTCCAATAAATTTTTATAATACTTCTCGTTGAAATTTCCGGTGCCGTCCGCCGTTGGAGCTACGCACCACGGCTCGCAAAGCGTCGCGTAAAACGGGAATTTTAAAGGAGAACGAGTATAGACTCGCCCTCCATTCTACACGTCGTGGCAAAGAGAGAGAAAACGCGTCTCGCGCCGCGCCCCCCTCTTGACGCAAACGATATCGTCGAGTAGAATGACACCATGGAGTTGTGTTCATCGGTCCCACCCTATAAGCCGGGGCGCGCTCCTTCGTTCAGGGGCAATATGAGAAAAAAGAAAACGTCTGGAGGGACGAATAATGACCAAAGAAACGCGTGTCCAAATTTATTTCATTCTGATTTTTCTCTCTTTAGGTTTAATTCTCGGCAGGATTTTTGCCGTCGATACGATCAATAAGCGGGAGCTTCAAAATTATCGTCTCAAACAAATTCCGAAACAACTCGCGGAAAAAACGGAACGCTTGCGCCAGCGAGGCGAAAAGGAAGCGGATATCGAACGCGAAATCGCGAAGACGGAGAAGAATCTCCGACGCGACGCGCTCTTGTGCTTCCCATTTTTTAGCGCGAACGACCGCAGCCGCTGGTGTACGATTCGGGCGCTGGTCGAGCCGGAGATGCGCGTAGAGGGAGCCCCTTATGCAATCGACAAAGTGCGGATGGAGAAGGGGTGGGACACGATCGACATGGTGAAACACGACGATCACTACTATTCGAGCAAGCCGCCGCTTCTGCCGACGATGATCGCGGGCATTTATTGGTTGGTTTATCACTTTTTGGGCATTTCGTTCGCGAGCGATGTTTATCTTGCCGTGAAAATCATGCTCGCGCTCGTGAATTTGCCGATGATGTTCCTCTTTTTGTTTTCTGTCGTTCAGCTGGCGGAGCGTTTGGGAAGATCGGATTGGACGCGGATTTTTATCGTCGCGACGGCGTGTTTCGCAACGTTTCTCTCCACGTTTTGCGTCACGCTCAACAACCACCTCCCCGGCGTGATGTGCGTGAGCGTTTCGCTCTGGCTTGCGGTTGAGATGATTTTCGAAGAACGTTTCCACTTCATGAAGGTGTTTCTCATCGGCGCGTTTGCGTCTTTTGGCGTGGTGAACGAATTGCCCGCTTTGAGCTATTGGGGGGCGATTTTCGTCGCGCTCGCGTTTTTCTTCCCCTGGAGGTCGGCAACGCGAGACGCCCTTGCTCTTGTCGGCGCTTTTTGCCTCGGCACGTTGTGCGTTGCGGCGCCCTTCTTCGCGACAAACTACGTCGCGCACCAATCCCTCCGACCGCCCTATATGCATCGACAACCAGGGGACAATTGGTACGAATACACCTACATTGCCCAAAATGGGAGGGAAGTTGAGAGCTATTGGCAAAATCCGCAAGGTATCGACAAGGGGGAAGCGAGCCGCGCGAAGTATGCGTTCCACGTGCTTTTGGGGCACCATGGCGTTTTTTCGCTCACGCCCGTTTGGATTTTCTCCGCCATCGGCATCGGATTGTGGCTCCACGATTTTGATCGCAAGAAACGACTTTTCGCGCTCCTCATTTTAGGGCTGAGCGTCCTTATTTTGGGGTTTTATATAGCGCGCCCGCTCAACGATCGCAATTATGGCGGCATCGCGTGCGGGTTCCGTTGGGCGTTTTGGCTCATCCCCCTCTGGCTCTGCGCCATGCTCCCGACGATTGAGTGGCTGGAGAAAAGGCGCTGGGGACGCGGGCTGGCGCTCGTGTTTCTCGCACTCTCCGCGCTCTCCGTTGCGTACCCCATTTGGAATCCATGGACTCATCCGTGGCTTTTTGGAGAATGAACCCAACGTGGCTCACTCCAACGTGGCTACTTGCGCAAATCCTCCATCCGGAAGCGAGTCGCCACGACGGAGTGTTTGTTGGGCGAATCGTCGTATTTTAGGTACGTGAGCGCCACTATGTCCTGATCTTTTGTGACAAAGACGCCGGGATAGCCACAATCCCACCCGGCGTGGTTCCTCAAGAGGAGGATTCGCACGTCGCCCGGCTGGCTGTTTTTCACGTCGTCGTACGATCCGACCCAGCCGACGAAACTGCCTCGCGTGGGCGAGTTCGGCGCGGTGTCTCGGAAGGCGAAAAAGAGCCGTCCGTCAGGGAGGTAGGTGCCGATGTGGCGATGTCCCGTGAGCTCCCATGAGGTGTTTTTAGGCGCATCCCACGTTGCACCTTTGTCGCGGCTAAAGGTCACGAGAGCGCGACCGGTACCGCGATTTTCTCGCATGAGGACAGCAATCTCGCTTTTGTCTGGCGACCAAAACGCACACGGCTCGCAAGGATCTTTCCCCTCCACGCTCGCCACCAGCCTCGGCGCGCTCCACGTGAAACCCGCGTCGGAAGTCTCCGCAACCATCACTTCTAAACGCGCCGACTTGTCGCCCCGCGGCTCCCCATCGAACACCACCCCTCCCGGAATCGCTCGATGATGATAGAATCCGAGATACTGCCCATCCTGCACACCAGGGTTTTTGGGAATAATGGTACTGAACGCCATCACGTTGGGGATTCCCAGAGGGGCTTTTTCCTCCCACGTTTCGCCATCGTCCGCACTCACGATCCGCGCCATCCTCGGCTGCGCGGAGAAGACCCACAAAAACGCCTCGCCGTCGGCGTTCACTAAACGATAAATGCTCGGGCAATTTCGATGCTTCGCGTATCCCTCGGGGAGATGAGAGTCCCAGCGCGCCCAGGTTTTTCCCCCATCGGTACTTTTCGCCATAGGTCCCGCCGGACCACCATGCCCCACGCACCAAACGCAAAAAACGGTCTCCCCGTCCGGCATCATCGCGGAATATGGGTGCCCTTGATACAACGTCGGCGTGCCTTGCGCGATTATCGTGTGTCTCGCCGTCTCATTCGAGATATCCAGCAGCCGAATTCCCTCCTGCGCCACGCAAACAACGGAGGCGAGGAGACAAAAAAAGGGCACAATACCCCAACTTATCGTATGTTTCATGAAATTTGTCCTTGCTTTTGAATTTGTTGTGGATACTATAGCGACAGGAGAAACGCCTCTAAATCTCGAATCTGGTCGTCAGAGAGCGATTTTGTGTTGCCGTGCCCCGCGCGAAGGAGATCAAAGAGGGTGAGATAGCGCCCATCATGAAGGTAGGGTGCCGTGCGCCAACACTCAATGAGCGTCGGTGTGTCGAACGGACGCGCCTCAAACCACGATTCCGTACCGACGCTGTGGAGCGAGCCGTCCGTGTAGAGGAGGTCTTTTTGATGACACACATCGCACGCGACGTCTGGACGATAAAAGAGTCTCCGCCCGCGCACAATAGCGTCACGCCTGGTTTCGTCTCGCAAAATGGGGGCGCGACGCGGAACCAGCGAGCGAAGATACGCATCAATCGCCTGCGCCTCGTCCTCGTTCGGCGTGGTGAAAAGAATCATCTCGATCCCTTTTCGCACCGCCGTCTCGGCATCCGCTCGAACTCCCACCGCCATGGAGGGTGGCGTGACATGCGAGTGCAGCATACTTTTGGAGTTTTTCGGATTGCCAACGCCATCATTGAGCAGGTCCCAATTGAGCGCGTCCGTTCGTGCGTCCGGGTGGCAGGTCGCGCACGATTGCCACATCTCGGAACAAAGCGTCGCGTCGTTAAAAAGACTCTCTCCCCAACGCGCTTGGGTCTCCCTGGGCGGATGAGAACCACATCGCACACTCCGCCCTGCAAGGAACGGATTGTCGCACATGAGAATGCGGTCGATCGAGTCCCCAAAGTAGTTTGCCACGTACGCATAAAGCCTCGGCTCGTCGTTCTCCTCCAACTCAACGCCAAATCGCACAGCACGCGGACCTCGCCCCGACGTAAAGATTCTCTTCTGGACAGGAATCAAATCCCCCGCATGGTCGGGAGTGGGTCCCGTCGCGGGGATGGGAAAGAGACCACTTTCGAAATTCTGGTGCATTTTGAGTCGATCAATAACGCTCACTTCCATGGTTCCGGCGTGAGAAATGACGAGCCAATTGCCATCAGGCGAACACGCACACCCCCACGGATTTGCGGCGGCAAAAGTGAGATGATCGAGCGTCTGCGTCCCGGTGCGCTCCCGTTTCTCCACGTCGATGAAACTCACGGCGTTCATATTCATCCACCCGCCACGGACTTGCCCCGTCGTGATCATGTAGCTCCCCATCGAATGGACGACGTAGACAAACTTTCCGTCCGGCGAGAAGCAAATCCCGCGCACATTGATCCCTCCGTTGGGAAGATCGACGTGAAAAATCTCGTCCCGCTGGACGTCATAAAGCGTGGCGCGACCGGGGATAAAATAGACTTCGTTCGTCGTCGAGAGGGGGAGAAGGTTGGAGACCGCCACGAATCGTCCGTCCGGCGAAATCGCACACTCAAAAGGCTCGCGCCACATCGGAATCCGTCGAACGCAGCGTGCCGACTCACGAATTGCGCCGTCGGATTGCTCCATGCGAGGAAGCGCGTACATCTCGAGTGCGTTCCCAAATTGCGCGCACAAAAAGATGTGCGTCTCGTCTGGCGCAAGGACAGGAGAACGCGCACCCTCGCCAACTTCGACCTCCCACACGAGTTTTTTCGATTCGACATCAAAACACAAAAGCGTCGGATTCTCCACTCTCGGCGCAGGACGCGTGGGGAGGAGACTCGGCGCGTCCGGGTCGCACGTGACGAAAAGCCGCGTCCCCGATTTGTTGAGAACCAACCCCGTGGGAGATGCGGGGAGAGCAATCCTTCCGACGAGGGAATCGAAACACGTTTCAAAAATCAGAATCTCGCATGAGTCGAAACTCGCAACGTAGAGAATCTCGCCACCGGGAGCGGGAGCGACGTCCACGGGACCACGCCACGCAGCGTCTTGCGCCGCGCACACCGCCCCCCAAAAGCACGTGCCCCAAAAAGCGCACGCGAGCAACACTCCGCACAAAAACCCTGATCTCGCCCAAGCGCGCGCTTTGTTTCGATTCATCGTGTGCCTCCGATCATAAGAATATGGCTTGCGGACTCAATCCAACATGATCTCGTTTTCGATCAACTGCTCAAAAGTCTGCCGCTTGCGTATGCAATAAATCTTTCCGTCGCGCAAAAGCGCCTCGGGAGCATAAAGTTTCGAGTTGTAGTTGGAACCCATCACGAATCCATACGCGCCAGCGCAGCCAATGACGAGAAAGTCTCCGTTCCACGCACGCGGAAGTTTGCGCGACACGACAAACCCACCCTCCTCCTGAGTGAAAATGTCGCCCGACTCACACAACGGCCCGCCAACGATAATGTCCTCAAGCTCAGGTTCTGATTCAGGCACAACGCCATCCTCGGGGCAAATCGACATGGGATGATACGACCCATACAACGTCGGTCGAGCGAGATTGTTGAAGCCGGCGTCAAGGAGATAAAATCGATTCTCGTCCTGATTTTTGACCGCACGCACTTCCGCGATAAGGTATCCACTCTCGGCGACGACATACCGCCCCGGCTCGATTTCGAGCGTCACTTCGTGAAGGAATTGCGCCTCCAACTCCTCGCGCATTGCGTTCCACAACTCGTAGTACTTCTGCAAGTCGACATACGAATCCCCCTCCTTATAAACGGTGGGCAATCCGCCGCCGGCACTAATCGTGCGAATCGTACTCCCGATGTTCAAGGCGAAAAACTTCATCGCGTCGCAACACTTCGAAAGATGCTCAAAATCCGTCCCAGATCCGATGTGGATATGCAGCCCCGAAACGAGGATTCCGTACCGCCCCGCGACGGAGAGCGCTTCATCCAGCTGCTCGTGCCAAATTCCGTGCTTCGAGAGCGTGCCGCCGGTGTTCGTTTTTTGGCTATGTCCATGCCCAAACCCAGGATTGACGCGGAGCGTGATTTCAACGGGGAACTCCACTCCCTCCCGCGCGACGAGAGCTTTTCCCAATTGGTGGATCATGTCGATGGAGCCACAATTGACGTGTATGCCGTTGGAGACACACAACTCGAGCGCCTCACGATCGAAAATGTCCGCCGTGTAGACGATTTCGTGGATTCCTCCCTCTTCCTCGGGCTTCGGACGATACCCCACCTTGAGCGCGCGACGAATTTCCGCAGCACTCACGGCGTCGACCGCAATGCCCGACTTGCGCAGAATCTGGAGAATCGCGAGACTCGAACATGCTTTTTGAGCGTAGCGCACGACGTCGAAAATCTTCAGATCGTCCAATTGCGCCAAAATCCGCGCCTCGTCATAAACGAACGCAGGTGTCCCTAACTCCTCTACGATTTTCGGGATCGGAACCCCAGCAATATTCGTGAGATACGGCGGCATCTTGATCGGCTCAGGCATATAAATCTCCCTTCCTCCCTCTTTTTTCGGAAAAATCAAACGCTAAATTTAATAAACAGGCAGTCCCCATCGCGCAAAACATAATCCTTCGCCTCCTGCCTCATAAGTCCGGCAGCCTTAAGCTCGCGCTCGGACCCGAGGCGAATGAGATCGTCGACAGACATGATTTCCGCGCGAATGAACCCTCGCGCCAAATCGGAATGAATCGCGGCGGCGGCGTCGAGAGCGGTGCCATTTTTTCGCACAATCCACGTTCGGACTTCCTTCTCGCCTGCCGTGAAAAAGAGCATCTGTCCCGAAATGTCCATCATTGCGCGCAGCACTTCGTCCTTGTCGACCGTTTTGAGTCCCATTTCCTCGACCAACGCGCGCCCCTCCTCCAGATCCATCGTGTTCAGCTCCAGCATGAGCGCAACGGGTGCCGCCAAAACGACAATATCGTCCCCCAACATGCCGCGAAAACGGTCGGGGACCTGCTCGTCGTCCGCCGTATTCACGAGAACCATGCAGGATTTTTGCGTAAAAAGTCGAAATGCCGCGAGAATCTTCAACTCGTCCTTGTCCAACCCGCTTGCGGAGATCGGCTCGCCACTCGACAAACCCGCGTTGATCTTCTCAAGCGTGTCCAACTCGAACTGCATTTTCTCCTTCTCCTCCTTGGGAAGCGCTCTTTTCATCGAATCGCGAACTCTCTCGATTCGTCGCGACACCAACTCCATGTCGGCAAGGATGAGGTCTTCATAAAACTTTTGATATTCCGCCTTGGGGTCGCACCCACCGAACCCCGCAACGACCAGCACGAGAGAATCCGCCTCACGAATGCACGCGAGTTTCTGCGCGGCACCCTCCTGATCTCGACTGAGTCCCGGCGTGTCCGTGATTTCAATAGCGGCGCGCGTCACTTTTCTGGGCGCATAAATCTTCACCAACTCGTCGACTCTCGGCTCAGGGACAATCGCCATTGCACTCTGATCGAGCTGCGATTTTGCCGGATCCGGCTCCGCGCCCGTGAGCCATTGAAAGAGCGTCGTTTTTCCCGAACCATGATAGCCCGCCAATCCTATTTTCATCTTTTCGCCCTACTGAACTTTGCCTTGTTGTATGTTGTACCTGTATTTTGCGATTCGTGGCGCATTTCCTCAATATTCATACTCATCGTCGTTTAAAATTCCCGTTTTGCGCGAAGCTTTGCGAGCCGTGGTGCGTAGCTCCAACGGCGGACGGAACGGGAAATTTCAACGCGAAGTATTATAAGTGGGTGGCTTGAGCCGCAGACTCACGTGGGCTAACTCAACGATTGAGAAATCCCTCGCACGCCACACGGAAGACTCCCCGACGAACACGCACCCATTATACACAAAGCAGACGAAATTGCAAGCCCTGGGGTTGCAAAATTATACTCTCGCAATAGTGGAACAACTGTGGAATTTGCGGAGAAATCTTCTCCACAGGAAATTTTCGGAACCAGGCCCGAAGGGGGAAATCGCCCGCTCCGCTGCCCGACCCCCGCTTCTATCGTCGTTTAAAATCCCCGTTTTGCGCGACGTTTTGCGAGCCGTGGTGCGCAAGCTCCAACGGCGGACGGAACGGGAAATTTCAACGCGAAGTATTATAAAGTGACGTCACGAAAAAATTTTTCCTAAAATTCCTAAAATTTCCAAAAGAATCCCTCTTGGGACTTGCAAAAAAATTTTTTCGGTGTACAATGGAGTCGATATGCTGTGGTGAAACTCTCAAACAGAAAAACAAAAGGAAAATCCATCATGGAGAAACGTGCTTATTTGTACGGCGTGAGCGACTACGAGTTTCTTGCGCCGCTGAATTATGCGCATCAGGACGCGGAGGCGGTCGCGGATGAGTTGAAGAATTCGTACGGTTTCAAGGAAAATGATATCGTTTTGAAAACATGCGCACGCGCGACCAGCGTCGAGAGACCGAATACGAAAGATTCTATTCTTGGCTCTTTGCGCTGGGATCAAAACCTCGATCTCCTCGTTGTTGGGTTTTGGGGGCATGGTGTGGTGCTGAATGGTGAAAGATATTTGTGCCCAATGTCGGCGAAATCCGAACAGATAAAAGAGACTGCCGTGGCGCTCTCGGATGTGCTGGAGGCGGTGGGGAAAATACCTGCTAAAAATGTGTGCATTATTTTGGATTGTTGCCAAAGTCGGCTCGAAAAAGGGAAAGGACCCGAGGACGCACCAGTTTTCGAAGAGGGGGAGTTAAAAAGGCTCGAAACGCAGGCGGATCAGATTTTCAGCCGGGATATTCAAATGAGGGCGGAGAAGAATTCCAAATCCACGCCTCAAAGAATCACCCAAACGGTCGCGATACTCAATGCGTGTTCGGATGGCGAGCGGGCGTACGAATGGA
>JAUNBK010000186.1 GCA_030527105.1 Planctomycetia bacterium | reverse complement strand
CGCAAGAGAAGAGAATCCTGATTGCGCCCCTCCCCCTCCCTCGGCGCGAGTGCAAACGAAAACAGGGGAGCTGCTATATAACGCCCCCCTGTCGATTCTCCTCGTCGACCGACGCAGTGAGAGATTCTCGCCCACGACGGCAATCCACGTCTCTCTTCGGAAATCACCCCCGAGGGGCGACCTCCGGCAACAAGCTAGTATTTAGTCAAACATTTTGTCGTACTTGTGAGGCGCAAGGATATCAAGCACAACTTCTCTCAGAAATTCCTGAGCCCCTGACGCTTTTTGGTTCTCAATGAGAATGTCAATCTGCGTTTGGCTGGCAAAAGCCTTGATCGCATTGAGTTTTTTCTCAAGGAGAGCCGGAGCGGTACGGATTCGCATCGTGGGGGGGGTCGGGAAATCGCTATATGTTGAGTACTCATAAATCAATGGGATTTCGTCTATCGGGGAGCCTAACTCGGGCCAAATCGTTCCTTGAGCATGGAATATACTGATGAGGAATTCCTTGGTTGTCAATTGGTGATCCGGATGTATATCGGAAACTGTAGGTACAAAGACGCGCGTTGGTCGCACTTGTCGCAAAATGGAGGTGAACGAGTTCTGAAGCCCCGTCGCTTTTTCCACCACCGGCGCAGAGGTTTTCTTGTCAGCAAAGCGTCGACCAGCATTCAGATAGAGACTGCAATCGTCAAATCCGAGAAAGTGGATGTTGTTTTCAGGGAGCCCCAATTCTTTGTAGGCAGCAATGGCTTCTCCCTTTCGTATGTCCACAATGTTGTCTCGTTGCTTTGAATCGCAATATCCCATACAACCGTTGGCAGTGATCACAACGTGGACTTGGACTTTCTCCTCGAGCGCCGCGAGCAGCGTCAAACAAGCGCCAGTCACGACATCATCGTCATGTGCTGCGACAAAAAGCCAGCTTTCTTTGCCAGCTTTCCATTGCGGGAAAATGATTCTTGCCTCAGCGGCACGTTCCACGATGGCATTGACTCGTCGATCATAGATCACATTGCTTTTTTCGAACATTTTTTATCTCCTTGGATAAACAGGTAAAACGAAAAACAAAAAGGTGAAAAAAACATCTCCCAGCAAAGCACGCCGCCAAATCACCAATCGGATTCCGTCAGCAATCGCTCGCCAGAAGACACCAACAAACAAAATCAGGGGAAATTCACAAACCACGGCGGACTTCCCGACGCGGCGTTTGTTCTCACGCGGCTGTTCAGCCTCCAAAGAGTGCCGCCACACCGACCACAAACGCTTTTCTGAACTTTTCAGCGGAATCATCAATCCCCCCCTCTATTTTACATATTACGCTCGCGCACATCGTGCCAGACGCCCCTCGCCGAAGTCGCCAGCACAATCCATTTTATATTTGTCGTGTCTTAACTCATCGTGTAAATTCCCGTTTTACGCGAAGTTTGCGAGCCGTGGCGCACACCTCCGACGGCGGACCGGAAATTTCAACGCGAAGCATTATAAAATCCAGATTTCACAACGTCCTATGAGCAGAGGTGAGTGGCTCCAGCTGCGGACCGTACCCGGAAAATCTGACGCGAAGTACTATAAAATTCAATATACCCGTTCTCGACTTGGTGCCATTGGCGACTCAAACGTCTGCAGAACGTGGAAAAGTTAGGTGGAAGTGTTGCAATATTTCCGCAAGTTGCGCCCCGCGCATACAACGACAAAATTTGTACAATTGTACAAGCCATTTCAAGCTCGTTTCTGTTTTTGTTCGTTTCCTTTTTGGAGCAGTTTGGGATCGCTCATCTGATGAAACACTCGTTCATTTTTCTGCTAAGTCCACTGCCTACCAGTAGTTAGCAGAAAGAACTAATCACTCACACTCGAGAGTATACAGGAAATTCTGTTTTCTGTCAAGTGGCACAGAGTCGATTTCGTGAAAAAACGACTATTTTATATCTATCTTTTCGGAATTTTCATATAATTTTGCCTCTTTATTGTTCGACGAGCCAAAATCGCATAAAACTTTTTTCCTTTTTTGACCACGAAAATTGTGCCGCAATCGCCTCCATGAGTGAGCTTCAACCATTTGTGAACTTCTTCTGGCGGTGGAGTCCTCCCTCGCTTTTTCACTTCTACTTCTCCCCAGCCAAGCGCACACACCGCCTGCGAGAGACGCTTTCGATCTAACGGAAGGACATCAATCGTCTCAAACGTGTGCAGCAACCCCTCACTTCCGTCCACAAGTTCGTCCGATGTGAAAAACAAGGACTCTTCCGAAATCGCGCACAATTGGTAGTGCTGCGCCATCGCTCCTTCCAATTTCGCCGCAAAAATCGTCGACTCCATATCATACATATACGAACCAAATCTCTCGCTTGTTTGGATATTCTGATATGGTTCCCCCAAAAAGGAGCATTCTCGGACATTTTCACTTGAATTAACAATGGTCGCTTTGCGTCTCTCTCCACACGGAAGATATTCAGACGCGAACCAAACCAGTTGTTGGCGACACTCTCGACCTCGACCGACCCATTCGATAGTCGTCGCGCGCTCACTCCAATGTGGGGGAAGAACTGTGCCCGGCGCCAGTTTGACCACGGCAAGATGGCGGTCTCGAAGAAGCTCGTCCACCGTTGATAATTCTGGCTGAAAGAACTCTGCCCGAATCGTCCGACCTCCTTGAGCACGTCGGTCAGGATCAATATGAACGCATGGGAATTCGTCGGATTCGCGAGAATGCAAGAAATCCTCCGCAGAAGATACTCGAACACAAGCCTCTTTCTTCTCGGGCACGCACACACTCAAATTCAGCCGTGCGACGATTCCCATCGAGGGGCTGCAATCAATTCCCACCGTCGTCCCTCGTTTTGCGAGTGCGCAAAGGTCCCCGCCGATTCCGCAACAGACGTCTGCCGTCGGCAAATCCTTTGGAAACTTCTTCGCCTTGTACTGCGCAATATAAAAATCTGTGGACTGCTCCAATCCAACACGCGTGAAATACATCTTCTCCGCGCTCGGAAACTTCATTTTCGCTCGTTTTCTCAGTTCGGACAGTTCTGCCAACAGAGATGCCACGCATTCGGGAAGGGTGTGCTTTTCTCGAAAAAATCGGAGCTTTTTCAAGGTCTCCCAGCTTTCCGTTTCATCGAGCAAGCCTTCCGCCGTTGCCTTGTGCGCGACAAGCCAGTCCCACGCTTCTTGCATAAATCAAAGCCCCATTTTGTTGTCAAACTTACAATCGTGCTCAAAATCGCACTCAGGACCTTTCACGAGCCGTGCTGCAAAGCTCGACTGCCTCGGTCCGCTAAAATCTGATGCGACGTGACAAAACGACGGGCATATTATAGCAGAAAAAAATCTCGCGTAAAGTCCCTATCATCGGGATGAATTTGTGAAGTGCCTTCAATTTTGGTGGGCACCCATGCGGGACTTGGTTGGAGAAGGACTCACAATCTTT
>JAUNBK010000185.1 GCA_030527105.1 Planctomycetia bacterium | reverse complement strand
TGAACTTGAGAAACTCACCGAGGGGTACGCTTATCGCCTTTACCGACGACGGAAGCGGCAGGGCAGGCAAGAAGCGATTTTCCGCAAGACAGGACGGTGGAATTGGAAGACCTTCCCGAAACGTTGGAAACCCTGACGAAAGCAGGAGTTAAGGAGTTGACCATTTCCCACGAATGGAGCAACTGGCAAGCAGAATTCCGGGTTTTCCTGCGGGCGGGCTGGAAGATTACCGACTCCATCGACCTCCCCGATTACCGCCCCGGCACCACGCGCCCGGCTTTGCTTTTGATTCACGACTGACCCAAACACCCCATGCCCCCGGCACCAACCGGGGGTTTTGCCACCCAACTCGACCACATTATAAAAGGAGAAAAACAATGAAAAACTTCGACAACATCGAAATTCAGCTTACCGGCTCGGACATTGCCCTCAACCGTTGGACATTCGCCACCGCAATGGTGGACGGCGAAACCTTCCGCATTGAAATGGTACACTTTGACGAACCCTCGCGATTTGGAATTAACGAAGGCAGAATCAGCAAACTCGGAATTCGAAACACGAGCTGCCAAACGGTCGCCCATTACGACCGGGGCTGGGATTTGCGACCGCAAACAACCGCCACGAAAGCCCTGCTGAGAGCCATTCTGGACAAATTCAACTAATCACGAAAGGAGAAAAGGAAGAACCATGACCAAAAACAAACCCAAACGGGTGCAAGTCACCACAACGCTGGACGCAGAAATCCTCGAACGCGTCCGCCAACAGCCCGAGCCGCTGAGCAAGTTTCTCGACCGAGCGATAGCCAACGAACTGTCCCGTTCAGCAAACGCGGCTTCCAGACTAGCAGAGGCGATTCAGGAAGTCATTCAAGCCGCCATCTCAGACGCGATAGAAGAAAGGAGGCGGTGAGCGTCCAATCAACCCAGAGGGTGTTTCTTACGAAATGCCCTTTTTTTATGGATTTTTCTACGGGCAAGTGCCAGCAACGCGGCACGAACCAACGGCAATCGAGCGGTAGCTCGTACCGGGAGCCGCACCTTGCGGCTATGGATTTTTCTACGGGCAAGTGCCAGCAACGCGGCACGAACCAACGGCAACCGAGCGGAAGCTCGCACCGGGAACCGCACCTTGCGGCTATGGATTTTTCGAGAAAATTTTTTCAGGCATATACAGGTATATGGTTAAAATTTGACAGATTTCCAAAAGGTGCTTTAATGGTCACATTCCAAAACGAAACCTTTACCAATCCCCAAAAGGAGAACCCAAATCATGGAAAAAGACGCAATCCTGACCAAAAAACAAGTCGCGGAAATGTTGCACTGCTCGCCGCATTTCGTCGACCAACTCCGGAAAAACAAGGGACTTCCGTACATCAAACTCGGACGTTCCGTCCGCTTCCGGGCTTCTGACATCCAGACGTGGATTGAAGCGAGAACCATCGTTCAAATCCCCGTAAATACTGAAATTGAAACCTATTAGAATAAACCAAAGGAGGAAAAATCATGGCAAATATCGCAAAACACCGTGACCGATACACAATCCGTTTCACCAGTTTTGACGGCACCCGTCGCCAGCTTTACGGCTTCACGAATGAACGAATCGCCCAACGAATCGGAGACAGAATCGACGACCTCGTCATCGCCCGAAGAATGGGAACGATTCCCGAAGAACTGAAAAGTTGGCTCCAGAAACTCGAACCGAGCATTCACGAAAAGCTGGCGGAATGGGGACTTTGCGAACCACGGGAGAAACGATGGACGCTGAAAAACCTGACCGATTCGTTCATCGAAAGCCGGAAAAACGACCCGCCAACCAGTATGCAAAAGTACCTGCAGGTTCAAAGCAACCTGCACCAATATTTCGGCTCCGATTGCGACCTCACAACCATCACGCCCGCCGACGCGAAACTTTTTGAGATTTGGCTTCGGACGGAGCCGCTCAATAAAGGAGTACCCTACGCGACCGCAACCTGCGCCCGACGCATTGGTTGCATTAAACTCATTTTCAAATACGGAGTCGAAATCGGCATGATGCCCGCTTCGCCGATGGCGGCACTTCGTGGTGGGGAAGCGGTCAACCCCAGCCGGTGGCAGTACATTTCCGTGGAGGATTGCGTCCGGGTGATTCAGACGGAACCGAACCTGAAAACCCGTGTGACGGTCTCCCTCCTCCGCTTTTGCGGGCTTCGCGGCACGTCCGACATGATAAAACTGACGTGGGGCGATGTCGCATGGAGCCATGACGGAACCCCCTGCCGCATCCTCATCCATGGCCAAAAGAACGTCCGCCACGGTAAAGGCACCCGCTGGGTTCAGCCCCTGCACCCCATCGTGGAACGGGCACTGAAAGACTACCACGATTCGCTCCACGACCCGCAACCGACCGACGTTCTCTACCCCGGCATGGTTCGCACGACGAACATCGGAATCGTCGCGAAAAAGGCGTTTATTCGCGCCAACGTCGAGGTTGGGGAACCCTACAACCTCCGCCGCTCCTACTGCTCCGACATGTTCGAGATGGGCATTGACCCCGCCCTTTACGAACTCTGTACCGACCACAGCACGCAGGTGAGCATGAAGCACTACCAAATCATGCACGAAGGCCGCATTCAGCGCGGGTTGGATTCCATCAAGATGTTCCCCGACACGCCGACGGAGAAACCGGGAACGGATGACGCGAAAGCGGCATAAAACAACCCGGAATCCTCAAGCCAGCGGTCGTCAATCCCCCGAAAAGGACAGACGGCGGCTGGCTTTTTTCGTTTCTTGCGACCCGAAACACAAGGTTGAAATGGCGGAAAACCCTTAAATCATAAGGGCAAAATGCCCCGAAAAGGGGCGAAAATGTACGCCAAAATGCACACCAGTCGCGGTGAAAAACGCCCAATTTGGGGAAATTTTACATACACCAAAATGCACTCCAGCACCGCATTGCATACAGTTGCACGTTTTGGAAGCAGGTCGATTTGACCCCGTAAAACACGGAACATGATTGCCATTGAGTGCCACTCCATGCAAGAGGGTACACCAAGAAACAAAAAAGGGACGCGACCAAAATCACGTCCCAAGGTGGAGAATAGCGGGCTTGTACCAACTCAAGTAAAGCCCGTAAATTACGGGGTTTCGTGTGTTTCCGAAAACGGCGTGTCCAAGAATCCGTCCAATGTCCAACAACAGAGAACCATTTTGGACGCGTTTCTCTCTCTGGACGAAACCGACCGGCGGGAAGTGGTACGGGTGCTTTCTGGACTGATAAATTCCCCAAGAACGGTTCATGGTGCTGGAAAAAATGTCGATTGAAAAACCTTGGGCGTTTGCGGCGGCATTCGTGGACACGTGGGGAAAGAACGTCCTCTCTGGGGTGGTGTTGTCTTTGGCGTGTGATGGGGCTTGGAGGGAGAACGCCGTTTGTATGAAAAGTACAGGAATCTCTCGGCGGGGGTGGGT
>JAUNBK010000065.1:4090-20412 GCA_030527105.1 Planctomycetia bacterium | reverse complement strand
AATCAATTCCCCTTTCCCGAAGGGGGTAGTTCTGATGTGAGAAACGCTTTCTCCCCGACCAAACACCCCGTCAGCCTCCGGTTGCCAACCCTCTGAAAGAGCGGAATTGTTCCCACCCTGTGGGCGTGCTTTTATTTCCCACTTCCAGAAGAGTGGCAACAGCAGACCGACGGGGTGTTTCGCCGTGGGGGCCCGTGCCTCAAATCTGGCGCATGAAAAAATCGTGACAAACAATCTTTCTCAATAAAATTCTTCTTTTTTTGCATATTTCCCCAAATTGCTCTAGCGCCAAAGAGAAATTTGGGATATACTCATCGTACTTTAAGGTTTTGGTTTTCGCAAAGTTGGGGGCGCCGTGGGGCGTAATTCCAACGGCGGGCGGAAACGGAAATTTCAACAAGAAGTTTCATGAAATGTAAGATCGTCACTTCTTGATGAAGGGCGAGTTGAAAAAATTTCACCTGCGTATTTCGACATGGAGGTTTATGTATGCGATTTCGTTTTGTTTTAAGCGTTCTGATGGTTTTGCCTACGGCGTTTTTCGCTTGTGCTAACGCCGACGCCCAGGACGCGAAGGAATATCTCTTGACGAAAAAAAATGGTCCCTGGCTCGTCATGGCGGCGGTCTTTGGGGACTATAATCCTCAGGTCGCGTGTGACAGAGCCGTGGCGCTCGCGACAGAACTTCGGCGTGACCATCGTCTCAATGCCTATATATACGTTCGAAATACAGGCGACAGTGGAGATGTTGTGGAAGGGACGCCCTATTGGGTCTTTGACGAGGATGCTCAGGATTCCCAATTGAAAGTCTCGAATCGATACAAGCTCGCAAATCCCACCACACAGGCGGAGTTTGCTGTCTTGGTCGGGGATTTCCCCAGTTTGGACGACCGACGCGCAGCGAGACTCCTCGAGCAGATTCGTGCTTTCCACCCCAAGTGCATGGCGGGGGCGAAATATTCCCATCCCATCATCGGAATGGCTCAGGCGCAGGATGGTGCCCAGAATCCAGAGCAACGCCTCGGTCCGCTCAGTCGTGCGTTTATCGTTGCCAACCCTCTCGTCCCGCGTGAGCAATTCGTCTCCGCAGGTCTCGATCCGATCGTCGTGGCGGCGAATAAGGATATCAAACGTTATTCTCTTCTCGATTGCCCTGGAACGTATACCGTCCAAGTCGCGGTCTTGAAAGGAATTTCTACGCTCAACCAGCAAGATATCGCGCGCATCAAGATGAGCGACCAAGACGGCACGGGGTTTGCCGTGCGTGGCCAGACGTTGGGACAGGCGGACAAACGCGCCGTCCTCTTGTGCGAGGCGCTGCGCAGCAAGGGTTACGAAGCGTACGTCTTTAGGGATCACTACTCCAGCATCGTCACGATCGGAAGTTTCAATGAAATTGGATCGCACCAAAATGGACAATTCGTTCTCTTCCCCGAAGTGATGCAGATTTTGAAGAACTTCAGCGCAACGTGCGATCCCTCCAAGGGTATCGCTGGTATCCAACGCAAAAACATCAACCAGATTCCCGGTCGAGGCAAAGCGGTCCGTGGCGAGGTTGCGTCCGTCCTTTTTGATGTCACGCCAAGAATCGTCGTTGTTCCGAAACGCCCTGTTTTGGGAGCGCGCTAATCTCGGGTAGGATACGTTGTTGAATTGATTGGGGCGTGGGTTGAATGACTCGCGCCCCTTGAGTTTTTCGACAGAGTTTTTTGATATCTATTTCTTAAGCGCCTCGACGACCCGGCGCGTGATTTCGGCAATCAACGCTTCCTTCTCGTCCTCCTCGGATTTCTCCTCAACGTACGACGGTGGATTGAATCCATGACGCGAGAGACCCGCATCCTGCCAACTATCGCGAAAAACATCGTTGGCGCAAATGTCGCAATTCTCCATGCCGAACCGCGGATCCTCTCCGCCCCACGCCTTTTTGAGCGCAAGGAGCTGTTCCGCCTCGCCCTTTGTGAAGTAGCCGACGTTCCCAATCGACTTGGCGAGGATCAGCATCCGGCAGTACGCATCGAGAATTTCCGTCCACCAATATGCGCGCTCGGGTGTCTCTCCCCAACTCACGGTGCCATGGTTCGCAAGGACGATGACCTTCGTTTTGTGAACGAAAGGAAGAATCGTGTCGGCAAATTCCTGCCCGCCGGGGATGGCGTATTTCGCAATGGGAACCTCGCCCAGATGAATTTCCACCTCTGGAAGCGCGCACGGAGGAATCGGTTCGCGCGCCATCCCGAATGCCGTCGCATACGGCGGATGGCAGTGGACGACCGATTTCACCTCGGGACGCTCCTTCATCACGGCAAGATGAAGACGAATCTCGCTCGTCGCCTTACGCTTGCCAGAGAGTTGCTTCCCGTTCATGTCGACGACGCAAAGATCGTCCGGCGTCATGAATCCTTTGGAAATCATCGTCGGGGTGCAAACAACCTCGTTGTCGCTGATGCGAAAACTGATGTTTCCGTCGTTGCCCGCCGCGTAGCCACGCTTGTAGAGACGATCTCCAATGGCACAAATTTCCTGCTTGACCTGAAAAAGATTCCGCATTTGAGGTTCCTTTATGAATAAATACTATACTTGTTTTGGGGTTGAACTCTATTTTGTGTTGAAATTCCACAAAAATGGGCGACGAAATCGCGATCACGACAAAAACGCTTTGTCCAAAATGAGCGCATTGTACGCGTCGATCGGTTTGACGTCGGGATAAAAGGGATTGAGCGCCTCGCGCCCCTCGCTCACGCCGACGAATTGCCCCTCGCCAGCGCCCATGGAGTCGTACACGACAAACTCCTCCCACGACTCCGCCGGAACGGGCGTGGCGGACGACGAACGTTGATTCAAGTCGACGCCGTCGATTTCCTTCAAATCCTCCGTTCGAAGAGGAACAACCAACTTAAACGCGCCGCCCGACAGCGAGGGATGAACTCGCGAAAGGACGACAACGCCCACAACCTGCGCGATTCGCATGAGTGAGGACTCCTTCGTTTGAAATTTTGTTTTGACGATGTTTTTCGTGCCACTCAGTCCAAAAACGCAACCGCGATGAGCTTCCCCGCCAAAAAAACGTTCGTCTCGGCAGGGTTAATGACCAAAACGTTCGGCGATAAGTTCCTCTTGAGGCGCGAAATGTCGGAAGTGGGCGCGAGACGAACCGCGCAAATTTTCTCGCTCCGATTGAGGAGACACAACGCTTCGTCCGTTTCCGACGTCAAAACGACGGCATTGCGCCCGACGCGCTCCATCTCACGACGCAACGCGGCAAAATCCTGTTTTTCGTCGCTAACCTCGCCCGCCGCAAAGCCAAATCGATGCAGCGCGGGCAGAAGTGCTTGGGGGTTGAAGGAGGTTCGAATCGCATAAATGTCCACGAGATTCAACGTCTGTTTTTTGTTGTCGGCAGCCGAAACCGACCGCCGAATCTCGATTTTGCGTTCCTCCAACTCGTCCCTCGCGGCAGGCGTGAGAAGAGCGGTGGGCAAAAGCGCAAGTCGACGCGTCCGAGGTGGGATTTGGGACAAATCACTCAACGTGACGACATTCTTCAGGAGTGCGAATTCCGCAACAGCCACCGAATCGGAAGGAGCGCCGCCACCGGGTCGACTCGCGCGCCGGGTCGGCTCCGCCGCAAGCTCGTCCACAATATTACGCACAATTTTGCGGATGAGATCGACGTCTATGCGTTCCGTTGTTGTTGCCATTTTCGACTACACTCGTTTATTTTCGTCGTTGATAATCCCCATGATCGACCAGCGCGCGGGCGCGTTTTTGCTGCCGAGCTGGTCGATGACAAGACTGCCGTCGCTCGTCAAAACGACCACATCCCCCACTCGCGCACCCAAGGAGTCGAGCGCAATCTGGGGAAAACCCTCAGGCGAGACGCCGTCCAACATGAGAGGCTGCACAATAACCAAACGCTCCCCCTCAAGCGACGGATGGCGCAGTGTCGAAATCGCCTTGCCAAGGACTTTTGCCGGAAACATCGTTCTCCCTCGCACTCCAAAAAGTGACTACTTGCCCAAAATATGCAGGCTGTCGACAAGCGTGCAGCGCCGCGACCGTGTGTACGTGAGCGGATTGGTGATTCCCTCGCCCGTCATTCCCGCGATGGAAAAAGAGGAATAACCCTCGCCACCCATTCCTAAACCCGCAACGCTCGCGCCATTCTTGACGAAAATCGTCGTGTCGATCGCCTTGCCCATCTTCGTCAAGCTCTCTATGTTGCGAGAGTGCATAATGCCCGTGTGGCGGAATCCATGCTCGTATTTGACGGCAAGCGCAATGCCATGATCAACGTTGCGGCACCGAACAAACGGCACAAACGGCATCATTTGCTCCACCGGCACGAATGGGTTTGTCTCGTTCGTCTCGCCGTACAAAAGTTCCACGCTCTCGGGGATGTTCCACCCCATGAGCCTTCCCATCGTGACGGGGGACTGCCCGAGAAAATCGCGCGACGGCACGGCATGTTTGTGCTCGCCCTCGCCCGTGTAGACGATCGCCTTGCGCGTGAGGGCGTCCGTCTGCTGCGGCGAGAGACGATACGCCCCCGCTCGAGACATGGCGTCCATCATTGCGTCGAAAACCGAATCGACGACAAACACTTCCTTCTCCGCCAGGCAAAGGAGGTTGTTGTCGTACGCGGCGCCGAAAATGATCGATTTCGCGGCATGATCCAAGTCTGCCGTCTCGTCGACAACGACGGGCGGATTGCCGGGGCCAGAGACGACGGCGCGCTTCTGCTGGCGAAGTGCGACACGCGCGACTGCCTGTCCTCCCGTGACATTGATGAGCGAAACCTGCCTGTGGGCGAATAATTGCTCCACAAGCTCGACCTTCGGTTCCGTCAAAATCGTGAGCAAGTTGTCGATTCCAATGGCGTTATAAATCGCCTCGTTGTACATTTTGACACCGAGAGCCGCGATCTTTTTGCCGCCGGGGTGGGGCGTGAAAACGACGGAATTCCCCGCCGCGATCATCCCTATCGCGTTGCAAGTCACGGTCGGGAGCGAGTGCGTGACGGGAGTGCACGCCGCTATCACGCCGAAGGGCGCGTGTTCGATCACGGTGAGACCAAAATCGCCGCTGTAGCAATCTGTTTTGAGGAACTCAATCCCCGGAGTAGAGCGCCCGACGCCCGCCTGCTTTTGAATTTTGTGGTCGAGACGCCCGATTTTGGTCTCTTGCATCTCCATCGTGCCGAACTCGACAGCGTGCGCGTTGGAGACGCTGCGGATTGCGTCGATCGCCAGTCGTCGTTCCGCAATCGATTTTTTCTCCAACTGCTCGAACGCCTCTCGCGCGGCAAAAACAGCATCGTCCAAGTCGACAAATTGCCCGAATCGCCCCGAATAGGAACGAGAAGGCGCGGGAGGATTTTGCGTCCCACCCAATTGCGCAAGCACGTGCGCCACAATGGATTGAATATCGTTTTCGTTTATGTTCATGAGTATCTTAATTGTATATACATTAAACTTAATTTTCACCCTTGATGGGCACAAATCGGGAGCCTCCGACGCTCACTCCGACGCGTATTCTGCCGGTACGATCGTCTTGCCACGAAGACTCACGGTGTCGATAATGCCGATCGTCACGGCGTCGGTCGGGATGCCCTTCGTTTCGGGCGTCATTCTCGCGCTGGAGCCTTGGCAAATGAGCACGAAATCTCCCTCCCCGGCACCAAGCGTATCGACCGTGATAATTGTACGCCCGGTTGGAACGAGCGCGTTGCTGAGCGGATCTGCCCGATACGCCTCGGCAACGAGCAACTTCCATCCGACCATGGAGGGGAGTTTCTGCGTTGCGACCGTGGAACCAACAATTTTCGCGATAAACATGGCATCCTTTTTCGATACTAATACTTTTGAATCTTGGTCAACAAATCTCGCGTTTGGCGTGCGACGACAATCTCTTCATTGGCAGTGACGACCCAAATCTGCGTTGGCGAGTTCGGCGTACTGATGCACGATTCGACACGGCAGGAGTCGTTTTTTCTCGGGTCGATCTTAATTCCAAACGCCTCGAGGTTTCGACAAACTTGCGCGCGAATGTAGGGCTGATTCTCACCAATGCCCCCCGTGAAAACGAGCGCATCAATGCCCCCCAACTCCACCATATACGCGCCTAAATAGCGTCGGATATCATAAACGTACACGTCGATAGCGGTTTTTGCTCGAGGGTTTCCCTCGTCGAGCGCCACGAGGATGTCGCGAATGTCCGACCCGACGCCGCCCAAACCATACAACCCCCCCTGCTTGCTCATGATTTCGAGGATTTCCTCGCAGGATTTCCCCGTCTGCTTCATCAGGTGCGGAATGAGGTAGGGATCGAAATCTCCCACACGATTGTTTTGAGGCAGCCCGCCTTGGGGACTTCCGCCCATGCTGGAGGCAACGCTTTTGCCATCTCGAATGGCGCAGAGCGAACTCGACCCCCCGAGGTGGCACGAGATAATTCGCAAATCGCTGCGCCCGAAAATTTCCGCCATGCGCCCCGCGACGAAACGATGGCTCGCACCATGAAAACCATAGCGACGAATCTGATATTTGTCAATCCATTCATAAGGGACGGCATAAAGTCGATTTGCCTCGGGAATATCCGCATGAAACCCCGTTTCAAACGCAGCGACGAGCGGGATGCTCGGGAACTGCTCACGAATCTGGCGCATTGCGGCAATGTACGGCGGATTGTGTGCTGGCGCAATGTCGACCATTTCCTCCATGGCGGAGAGTATTTCGTTCGTCACGAGCTGCACACCCGTGACCTTCCCAGCGTGGACGGCTTTGAAACCAATCCCGGAAATCTCCGAAATGTCGGACAGGCACGCAACAGGCGACGTCGTCAAGCATTGGAAGCAGAATCGCACCGCGTCGGCATGGTTCGCCACGCGGAAATTTTGCGTCCAACTCCGCATATCGCCACCCTCAGGATACGTCCGCAGCACGACGGGACTCTCGTCCTCACCAATGCGCTCAACAGCGCCCCGCGCGAGGATTCGTTCCGTCTCCATGTCGAGCAGCTGATACTTGAAGCTGGTGGATCCGATATTTGCAACGAGTATTTTCATGTAGGTCCCTCATATACTACGAGCTGCGGTGCGAAGCTCCAACGGCGGAATAAACCCGGAAATTTCATCGCGTAGTGGATAAATCTCGGCGATTTTATTTCAAAAACGCTTCGATCAAACCAGCGGAAGGGCGCGGGATGATGTGGCTCGAGACCAACTCGCCTGTCTGACTCGCGGCGGCGGCTCCCGCCTCGATCGCGGCGCGCACGCTGCCAACGTCGCCACGAACGACGACCGTGACGTATGCCCCACCGATATTAACGCGTTTTTCAATAGTGACATTGGCGGCTTTTGCCATGGCGTCTGCGGCTTCGACCAAAGCGACCAAGCCTCGAGTTTCAATAAAACCAAGTGCGTCTTGCATATTTCTACCTATGGAATGTTTGAAGTAAATGAATTAGTTATTTATTTTCATTGAGAGGGAGGATGGCGGCGATATCTTCGTGCGGTCGCGGAATGACCTGCACGGCAAGCACCTCACCCACTCGACTTGCCGCAGCAACGCCCGCATCTGTCGCGGCTTTCACGGCGGCGACGTCTCCAGTGACGTAAGCGGTCACGATACCACTGCCGGGCTTTTCCCACCCGAGAAATTGAACGTTTGCGGATTTCATCATCGCGTCGACTCCTTCGACAAGCGCCACGAAACCTTTGGTTTCAATCATGCCCACGGCTTCTAATGTTTTCGCCATTGTTTGATCCTTATTTTGAGTTAATGAAACGATTTGTTGACTGAATTTGATAAAATTTGACTACTTGTATAGTTCGATTCTCTCCGCGTGGTCAATGTCGCACGCATTTCCTTCGTCCGTATCGAGATGAACCTCGAGTCGAACGCCGTTGTCGAGGCGCACAAGAACGTTTTCGAATGTCGTCGTGCAGGAGTTCGAATGAACGCGGAGATTCATTCGGTCGCGGTCTCTGACGTCGTAAAAAGCAGCTTCATCCGGGTGCATGTGGACGTGTCTCTCGGCACGAATGACGCCGGAACGAAGAGCAACGACACCTTCAGGTCCCACAAGGACGCAGCCGGGCGTGCCTTCTAAATCGCCACTTTGTCGCACGGGGAGCGGGATTCCGAGCGAGATGCCGTCCGTGAAAGCCAACTCAACCTGCGATTGTTTGCGCGTGGGGCCCAAAATCCGCACGTTCGGGAGCATTCTCTTGCGCGGACCAACCACCATGAGCGTCTCTTTCGCGGCGAAAAAACCGGGTTGGTACAATTCTTTATCGACCGTCAGACGACTGCCGGGACCGAAAAGCGTCTCCACGTCCGCATCGCTCAGGTGGATGTGGCGCGCGGAAATGCTCACGACCAGTTTCGGCTCGCTCCTTGGCGGCGCATTGAAGCGCTCCAAGAGGACGCGCCGAACGATTTGCTCGATCATATCGGGGTCGAACGCGTTGGTATCAAGCGGTGCGGTCTTTGAGGACGAAAAGTTCGAAAATGCGGCGTTCATATATTCCCCGTTTTGACGATATGCAGTTGAACTCCCGCCTTTTGGATGCAGTGGATCCACTCGGGCGCGAGCCGGTCGTCCGTGACGATGTGCGTCGCCTGGTCCAAAGAGCAGATGTGCGCGATACTTTTTTGCCCGAATTTCGAGCTGTCCGCAACGACAATCAATTGGTGTGCGATTTTGCGGATGGTTTTCTCGGTTTCGACCAAGAGGACGTTGTTGTTATAAAAGCCGTCCGTATCAATGGCGGCGGCGCTGATGATCGCTTTTTTGACACGGATCTGCCGGAGCATCGCGTCGGCGTAGGGTCCGCGTGCCACGCCAGTCCGAGGACAAACGCTTCCCCCAACGAGAATCAACTCGGAGTGAGGATCGGTCGCGAAAAGGTTGGCGACGGGGAGCGAGTTTGTCACGAGGGTGAGTTGGCGCGAAGTGAGGCGCTGTGCGACGCCAAAAGCGGTACTTCCACCGTCGAGGAGGATGGAGTCCCCATCTTCTACCATACGCGCGGTATAAGCGGCAATTGCGGCTTTTTGGGCAGAATGGATGGACGAGAGCGCCACACTCACGGCACCGGGACCGAAGGCGGGAGGGTTTGGCACCTCTTTGGGAAGCGTGCCAGGGGCGTCGGGCGCTGCGTCGGAATGCCGACACGCGACGCCACCATACGTTCGACGAAGCCTCCCCTGTTCCGTCAAGAAATCAACATCGCGCCGGACTGTCGACTCGGAAACACCAAGCGTCCCAGCAAGCACCGCAAGCGGAATATATCGCTTCTCTTGGGTGATTTCCACGATGCGATTTCGTCGTTCCTCTGCAATCACTTGATTATACTCCGATTGGGAAATTTTTGTCGAATTACCAGGGAATTTTCATATCTACCAAAAACGATGTAAAAATCGGAAAAAGGTTCCGCAGGCACCACTCCACGACCACTCTGCGACCACAACTCAGGAGGCACCAAGGAGGCGCTCGACGCTTTCGAGCAGGCGATCCATGGGGAAAGGTTTTCGAATGTAGTCGTCGACTCCGAGGGTTTCGGCATAGGTTTTATGTCGATTTCCTTCGTTCGCCGTGATCATAATGACACGAATCGGGATAGGAAGCGTCCTGCGCAATTTTTCGAGGACGAGAAACCCACTCCGCTTGGGCATCATCATGTCCAAAATAACGAGGTCGGGCGAGATTTGCTCCGTGAGAGCCAATCCTTCATTGCCGTCGGCTGCATTGTAGACGGCATACCCTTTGGACTCCAGCGTGAGGCGCATGGATTCCGTGATTTCTTGATCGTCATCAATAATTAATATCGACTTTTTTGGGGTGGGGGTCGTTTCTACGTTCATTGTCCCTCTGCTTGCTAAATGGGTTTTTGTCTCTACTAATCGTTTATACTCGTAGGTATTGATAATTTCCACATCTTATTGATATTGCGTATTATACCCCAAATTCCTCCAATTGAAAAGGAGGCATTCGGCGTTTTTTTGCAAATTTTGGAAAGTTTTGACAAAAAATTTTGTGAAATTGCTATTCCACGTTTCTCTTTTATCGGGTAAAATGCCACTGGGATTTTGTCCATGAGGGAAAAAATGTTCAAAACAAATCAGAAGCGAAGAAATTTATATGCGTTGCGTTTGTTAGGCGGAATTTGCGTTTTCTTTGGATTATGCTTTTCGTCCGAGACGCGCGCGGAGAATGTGTGTGATGATATGCACTCGACGCTTGGATTTCCTTGGAACTCAAGCGATTATGCGCTATGCGAGGAGTGCCCGACAGTGTGTCCGCCGGGGTGCGTGCCTGTTGCTTCGTCAGCGTGCGCGACCTCGGAAGCTGTCTCGGGTTTCACGCAGGGACTCGCACCATGTCCTCAAGTTTGTCCTGCTGGAAGTGGGGCGAGCGGATACTCCTCCGAGGAATTGAAATACCAATGTTGGGATCCTTCATTTCGCGCGTGCGTTCCGGGTTTAGGGCGACCACTTCCGACCTCCAACGAGGCGTGGACGTGGCAAAGTATGCCGATGGGGACGCTGTTTCGCGCGTATTATGCGAGCAATAAGGAGTCGCGCTCTGGCGTTCAATTTATTCATGAGTCCGAAGAGAATATGAATTATTGGGACCCCATTCTTGGTGGAAGGATTGGTCTCGTGCGGTATGGAACGACGAGTCGGCTTTATCCTGAGGGCGTTCAACTCGATGTGGAGTGCGGCGTCCAAGCGCGTCTCACGCTCGACGACATGCGCGATTTGTATGGAAGCGACTATCGTTTTGGCGCGCCGCTCATGTTTCGAAAGGGTGGCTTTGAGGCAAAATTCGGATATTATCACATCAGTTCCCACATGGGTGACGAATGGATCGTCAAACATTATGGCGAGACGGGCGAAGTGTATCGACTAAATTATGTGCGAGACTGTCTCATGTTGGGGCTTGCGTGGAGACCCGATGCGAATTGGCGGTTCTATTTCGGGTGCGATTATGTCTTTTCGCGAGACGGCGGCGCGGAACCGTGGCAATTCGAGTTGGGGTGCGAGTATTCTCCCATGATGTTGCCGAATTTTGAAGGATCGCCCTTTCTCGCGCTGCATTTTAGGTGGAGCGAGGATGTCGAGTATAAAACTTACGTTGCTTTCGAGACGGGCTGGCAGTGGAAAACGCTCTATCAGCAGACTTTTCGAACGGGATTGTACCTCATGTCGGGACCTGCCGATCAGTGCCAATACTATTATCGAAAGGAGAACCAGGTCGGGTTGGGATTTTGGTATGATTATTAAAAACCGTTCGTTTTGGGTTGTGTTTTGTGTCGCGTGGAGTGTGTGGCTTCTTCCGTCGTCGCTTTTCGCGCAGAAGGGAGAATTCACGCTGCGGATTGTCGACGAGAAGACGAAGCGCCCGTTGGACTGCCGGCTCGAAATTCGAAGCGAAAAAGGTGTGGCGAAACAGGCGCAGGACGTCCCCTTTCTCTACGACCACAATGCCGTTCCGGGGGAAGCAACGCTCTATTTTCCCGTGGGCGTCTACCCTATGACGATTGAGCGTGGGCTGGAGTATCTCCCACGCACGGGGCACTTCGTCCTCAATCGTGGCGCGAAAGATATGAAGACCGTCGAGCTTCGGCGTTTTGTCGACCTCTCTCAAAAAGGGTGGTGGTCGGGCGACTTCTGCGTCCTCAGGAGAGAAGACGAGTTGGAGCAGCTCATGAAGTCCGACGACGTCCATTTTGTCCCTCGGCTTTCGACTCAATTTGCCACTCAAACGCAAGAAACGAGGTTCGATCTTGATAGAATTCGCACCGAGGGAGATTGGTTTTTGGATCGCGACGACTGCGGCGTTTCTCTGTTGAATCGAACGAGCGAGTTGGTACCACCATTTTTGGCGACGATCGACGACGCGCGCACCCCTCTTCTTGAGTTGTATCTTCTCAAAAAGATGGAGCCAGATTTGTGGTTCGATCTCCACAACGCGGATTCGTGGGACGTTCCGCTTCTTGCGGCGCTCGGCATGTTGGATTCCGTGCAGATTCTCGGGTCTCGTCTTTTGCGGGACGATATGCTCCCTCAAGTCGTTGATTGGGGGGGGCTTCCGAAATTCAAAACGGCGCGAAAAACCTCCGACTATTTCAAGGAAAAAGAGGGCGCGGTGGAGAATTCCGGGGCGAGTCTGCCGTCGGCGATGCGCTTCGACAGAGGGATTGATCCCGTGCGCTATCGTGGCGCGAGAGGTAGGCAGCGTTGGACGGAGGACGTTTATTTCCACCTTCTCAACACGGGTCGGCGTCTCCCCCCCTCGGCAGGGAGTGGCTCGGGATTGTCGCCCAATCCTGTTGGAGCCAATCGTGTTTATGTGTGGGTCGATCGCAACGAATATGAGCGCACGGCGGACGATTCAGAGTTCGAATCGGCTGGTGGCAATGCGGGATTCAATCGCGAAATGTGGTGGGAGTCGTTTCGATCCGGAGCCGCTTTCGTCACGAATGGACCTCTTTTCGACTTGCGCGTGGATGGCGAGCTGCCGGGGTATATCTTCGAATTCGAGGACGAGAAGCCCGTTGCGCTTCAGGCGTCGCTCACGCTGTCGCTTCGCAACCAGGCGGACTACATCGAAGTGATCATGAATGGCAAAACGCTGCAATCGATTCCGTTTCGCAAGTATGCCGAGAGCGGGAGTCTGCCGCCGATAGAAATCACGCAGAGCGGTTGGTTTTTGCTGCGCGTCGTTATGCGAACGGAGGGAGGCTACTGCTGCGCAATGTCGGCTCCCTACTACGTCCGAATGGGTGGGAAGATCGGGGCATCGTCAGATTCCGCCCTCTTTTTCCTTCGTTGGGCGCTGGCTCGCGCAAAACAACTGAGGGAGTCGGGCGCTTTCGAGGGGGAAAATGGAAAAAATCTCGAAAAATTGTGCGAGTTCTCCGTACAATACTGGAGACGAGAGTACGAAAAGGCTCGGGAGGAGGCTTCGGAGTTGGAGTAGCGGTTTGAGCTGTAGTCGCGGGTCCAATGGCGGACTCAAGGTAGAAATTTTACAATACTTCGCGTTGAAATTTCCGGTTCCGTCCGCCGTCGGAGCTACGCGCCACGGCTCACAAAACATTGCGAAAAACGGAATTTTAAAGGAGAACGAGTATAACGTGAAGTATTACAAAAAGGAGAAAAACATGAAAATCACCCGTCGCCAATTCCTTGGCACAACGAGTACCGTTGCTGCGGGAGCCGCTTTCTTCCCAGGCGCACTTCTTTGGGGAGACGAGAGTTCCACTGGCATGGTTGTGTGCCAACTCACGAACAAGACCCGCTCGCAAATGATGTCGTACATCGTGAAAAGCGCCTCAGGCAAGCTGCTCGTCGTGGACGGAGGCTGCTCTGGAGATGCGGATCATCTTCTTGAGATGCTCGAAAAACTCAACGGCGCTCCCAATCCGAAAATCGCGGGGTGGTTTCTCTCGCACTGCCACGCGGACCACATTTGCGCGCTGTGCGAGTTGATTCATACGAAGCGCCTCCCCGAAGTTGAGAGGATATACTTTAATTTCCCGTCTCTCGAATGGCTTCTCGAGAACGAGGCGTCGGAATCACGTACTACCCACACCTTCCACGAGCGGATTCAGGCTGTCGAAGATGTCGTCGTGAAGACGAAAAAGGATCAAAAAATCGTTTGCGATAATATTGTCGTCACGATTTTGAACGACCCGCACCTTGAGCCGAGGCGGAATTCGATCAATAATTCGAACGTTTGTTTCCGATTTGAGACGCCCCAAACGTCTCTCGTTTTTCTTGGCGATTTGGGCGCGGAAGGGAGCGAGAAGCTCCTCGAAGTGCAGCCAGAAGCCCTGCTTCGTGCGGATGCCGTCCAGATGGCGCACCACGGGCAGGCAGGCGCAACGCGTGAGCTTTATGCGACGATTGCGCCTAAAATTTGTTTCTGGCCGACGCCGACTTGGCTTTGGAACAACGATCGGGGGCAGGGTGTTGATTCTGGTCCGTGGACGATTCGCAACGAGAAGCGTTGGATGAAGGAACTCAGCGTCGAGGCGCACTACATTGGCAAGGATGGCACGCAGTCGGTTGAGTTTGCGTGAGATACTCTAAAAGAAGAGCGCGCCCCGAGCGGCTTGGTTCGGGGCGCTCTTCGAGGGAAAAACTATCGGAGTTTCATCGCTTTTTCTATCAGGGTGCAGAATTCTTTGCGTTCTGCCTCCTCGCCAACGGATCCTTCGACGAGACGGCGCGCGTCGTCGATTGTCGCGTTGTAGGCGTAGTCGCTATCGCGAAGGAGGAGGGCGAAGAGCGCGACTCCCGACGCGAAACGAAAATCCTCGCTCGCCTCTGCCGACTCGGTGGGGTGGTACTCCACCGGGAATTCAATGAGCGAACTCTCGTTTTCGTCCGGCTTCTTGTAGCGCAATTTGACGAACAGCCACTCTGGACGCACTTCCTCCGGCACGGCGCTCTCGGCGGACTCCTTCTCGCTCTCGCCAGCGGATTTCTCGCCTTCGGCGGGGGGCGTTTGGTATCGCGGCGCGTCCACGCGTTGCACGTCTGGCGGAATCGCTCCGACCGGGACGATTTCATAAAGCGCAACGACGGAGTGTCCCGCTCCAATGTCGCCAGAGTCTTTTTTATCGTTGTGGAAGTCTTCCGCCTGCAATTTTCGTTTTTCGTAGCCGATGAGACGATAGGCGGCGACGTGCGAGGGGTTGAATTCGACCTGAATCTTCACGTCTTTGGCGATCGTGACGAGCGACCCGACCATATTGTCGCAAAGCATCCTTTTCGCTTCGGCGCGCGAGTCGATGTATCCATAGACGCCGTTCCCTTTGGAGGAGAGCTCCTTGAGTCGGTCGTCGTGATAATTTCCCATTCCGAATCCGAGGATGGTGAGGAACACGCCGCTTTTCGCCTCTCGTTCGATCATGGCGGAGAGTTCCTCGTTGTTCGTGATTCCGACGTTAAAATCCCCGTCGGTACAAAGGACGACGCGATTCATGCTCTCATTGTCGAAATTTTCCCTGGCGGTTTTATAGGCGAGTTGAAGCCCACCCTCTCCGTAGGTTCCGCCGCTTGCGCGAAGTTTGAGGATGGCTTGCTCGATGATGTGCCGATCCTTGATGCTCGTTGGAGGGAGCGCGAGGTTCGTGTCGTTCGCGTACGTTACGATTGCGACGCGATCCGACTCGTTGAGGTTGTCGAGGAGTTTCCCCAAGCCGTCTTTCACGAGCGGGAGTTTGTTCCACTCATCCATGGATCCAGAGACATCGACGAGGAACACCAAATTGAGCGGCTGCCGTTTTTCGCGATCCAACTCCTTCCCCTTGAGCGCGACTTTCGCCATGAAAAAACCCTCGTGCCATGGGTGCGGTTGGATTTCGACCGTCGTCGCAAAGGGGCACTCCGCGTCTGCCGGCGGTGGCTCCAATGCGTAGCGGAAATAATTCACGTACTCCTCCACGCGGACGGAATCTTTCGGCGGGAGTTGATTTCGCTCTGTTAAACAATTGCGCATGAAGGTGTACGATGCCGTGTCCACATCGACGCCGAACGTCGAGAAGGGTGCGTCCTGCGGCGTTTGGAACGAATTCTCCTCCAAGGTTTCAAAGGAGTCCCGATTCGGAACGGGTGGAACGGGTGGAACGATTGGGAGCGGCATGGGAATTGGCATGGGGGTTGGTCTAGGAGGTGGCTCGGGACGCGAATCGCGCTCCATCGCGCTGGTTGGTGCAAGTGGAGACTCGTGACGAAAACGATGTGGCACTCCGCGCGACCGCTGATACGCTTCCGCAGGAGCTTCCATCGGCACCTCCATCTGGACTTCGGCCTCAACAACATCTGGAGCAACGACCATTTCTTCATACGCTTCTTCATCATGCGCTTCGATATCTGCTTCGCCAGAATCCAATTGCTCTAAACTCGCAGCCTCCGCGATTTCGTCCACCATTATGGCGTCTTCCATAATGGGCGCGGAATTCGCCTCTTTCTTTTTCTCCGCGATGATGTTTTTTTGGTACCCGTTTGTTAGAGCCTCGTCTTGGACGGATTCCCCCGCCATCGACTCCTCCAAAACGACCGCGGGTCGGTTCGCGTCGGCTTCTATTCTCGAGACGTCTTCTGCGGGTGTGTCTGCCGAAGTTGCGTCTGTCGTGGTTGCGTCAGCCGAGACGCCGTTCGTTTTCTCTTTCGCGATTTGAGGAGGGGCAACGTGCGAGGGAATCAAAAGCCCTCTCACCGCGACAAAAAGGAGGAACGCAACGGCAATTTTCGTCCAAAGCGAGGAGGCGTATTTCTTTTGAGGCGGCGCAACGGCTAAAG
>JAUNBK010000065.1:0-4080 GCA_030527105.1 Planctomycetia bacterium | reverse complement strand
ACGACTGGCGCTGGCTCCATCAACGCGGCGTCGAAAAGCGTGACTTTGTGCATGACCTGTTGCAGTTCTTTCCGAGCCGACTCGTTTTGAGCGAGCATTTCTTCGACTTCCGCGCACTCCTCAGGCGACAACTCACCATAGGCGTACGCCGTGATTTTGGGGTCATTTGGGACGTATTTCATGAAAAAACTCCTTTGTTTTTGATTTTTTTGTGTCGATTTGGCTTAAGACGGCAGGCGCGTTGAAACTTCGCGCGAGACGGCAACAAAATTCATCACGATTCGATGGATTCTCTCCCCAATCGTCGACTTGCTTTTCTCCGTGATTTCCGCGATTTTCGCGTTGCTCAACTCCTCCTGATGCTTGAGCAAAAGAATCTCACGATCCTCGGGAGCCAGCGTGAGGAGATACTTTCGTGCCTCGTTGAGATTCTCATCAAGGAGACTCCACTCGGCAGAAGGATCGAACTCTTCGTCCAGCGCGGCAGGCGTTTTTTTCCGCGCGCGATCGATTATTGTCGTTCGTGTGACTCGAGCGAGCCACGGGCGACGATTTTGTATCGGATCGTGTCGATTGTGCTCGTAAAATTTCAAATTGACCTCAGAGGCGACGTCTTCCGCAAGGTGCCAATCGTGCGTGAGGCAACGCGCCAAATTTTTGACGAACTCGCACTCGTCGGGTGTAGGAAAATCGTTAGATTCGGACATATGCGTCTCTCCTGATCATTTTTCCGCATCGAAGG
Organism: Planctomycetia bacterium; assembly: GCA_030527105.1. GTDB lineage: Bacteria > Planctomycetota > Planctomycetia > Pirellulales > Thermoguttaceae > RGIG3701. The sequence goes on along the minus strand of JAUNBK010000065.1, from coordinate 3,338 downwards.
ACAAAAGCGCCCCAACGCAGGGACGCACCCAAGTTCTTTTAATAAGACGTTTAAGCAAGAATAAAAACCGAGATTTTATCAGATTTTTTTCTGATCTTCCCACAAGAAAAGAGCTTGCGTCCCTTTTTCGCCCAGCCCGTTGCGCTCGAGAAGATCATACAACTCCCGCGCCTTTTGCGTCCCGGGCAGATATAAACCTGCTCCCGATCCGAACGCCTCCGCCTCCTCGAGCGCAATGCGCAGGTCCTTGAGAAAGTGCCGAATTTTGAACCCCGGCTCAAAATCGTGACGCAGAATTCGAGGTCCCAAGTTGGAGAGCGACCAACTCCCCGCCGCGCCCGTCGAAACAGACTCCAAAACCTTCTCTGGCTCCAACCCTGCTGCAAGAGCGTAGCGCAACGCCTCGCAAACTCCCATCATGTTGCCCGCGATGAGAATTTGATTGACCATTTTCGCGTGCTGTCCCGCGCCAGAGGGGCCCTGATGAACGATCGTTTTCCCCAAGACGTTCCAAAGTGGAGCAAGCGCCTCAAATGCGTCGGTCTCTCCTCCGACCATGATGGAGAGCGAGCCATTTTTCGCCCCGACGTCTCCGCCCGAGACTGGTGCGTCGAGCGCTTGAATCCCCAAAATGGCGGCAGCCTCCGCAATTCGTCGAGCAAGCGCAGGGCGACTCGTCGTCATGTCGACGAGAAACTTTGCCCGATGTGGCGCGTCTTTCTGTCCCGCAAGCACACCACGCTCGGGGTGAAAAATCGTTTCCTCCAAATCGTGTGGGAATCCGACCATCGTAAAAATCGCCTCGGCATCCTCGCCAGCCGCCGCAGGAGAGGACGCCCAACGCGCCCCTTTTTCGAGAAGCACGCGGGCTTTCGACTCCGTTCGATTAAAAACGACGCACTCGTGCCCCGCTTCCAACAAACGCCCGCACATAGCGGCACCCATGATGCCCGTTCCGATCCACGCAATTTTCATTCTATCCTCGCTTTGCTTTCAAAAATCCGAATCTGCACTTCGAATCTGCCTTATCGCCTCGAATGCCGCCACACCAACGCTCACGGAGAGATTCAAACACCGCGCCTCGTCGCAAATGGGAATTCTCACGCATTGATCCGCATATCGCACCCGAAATTCATCGGGAAGCCCGGTCGTCTCGCACCCAAAAACGAGCGTGTCCCCAGGTTGATACTTCTGATCCAGGTACGAATTTTGCGCAAACTTGGTGTAGAAAAAGTAGCGCTCCGTCTGCGGCAGCTTCGTCAAAAGATCGTCCCAGGAATCGACCATTTCCCACTCGAGATAGGGCCAGTAATCGAGACCCGCGCGCTTGAGGTTCTTGTCGGAAAATTGAAACGCACACGGTCGCACAATCCACAATTTGGCACCAACCCCGACACACGTCCTCCCGACGGCTCCCGTATTGTGCGGAATCTGCGGTTGAAACAAGACGACGTTAAGCAATGATTCTTTCATACCAGGGAGCCCCCCCAAAACAAAACTCGGGGTGCCTCCGCAAAATGAGAGACACCCCATCCTCCAACCCCGAAGCGTGTCACACCTCAGGAATTTCAAACCCTTTTCTCTGCGGGCGCGCGAAGAAGGACGCCGCGAGATCGTCGCCGACAATTTTCTCGGCAAGGGAATCCCACTGAATTTTGCGCTTGAGCCGCGCCGCAATCCCACTCAGGTGGCACAAGTGCGCGCATTGCACGTGCGACGCCACGTCGGAAATGGGCTTTCCTCCCTCACGAATGCATCGGATCCAGTTGCATTTATTCTCCCAATACGCATGATCCTGATTCCGACGCCCCGCCGCGTTTTCGTCAAACGGCACGCCATTATTGAGCGCGAGATAGTCCTCTGGCTTGAACTCCTCCGCAATTCCTTCCTCGATCAGCTTCCCCTTCACGCGCCCACGACTCACGTGGATTCGTCCCTTCGTCCCCTCAAAAAGAACACCGTTGCCGTCGCGCGAGCGAGAGCAGACGTTCATCACCATGCCATCGTCGAATCGATGATAAATGTTGAAGTCGGTGGCGGTGTTGTATCGATTGTCGACAAGCGGATATCCATCGCGGAATTCGACCGGATGAACGCTGTCCGTCCCATCGATTTCGACGGGACCTGAGCCGATTGTCTGACGATTGAGCGCCCAGAGAGCGATGTCGATATGGTGCGCGCCCCAGTCCGTGAATTTTCCACCAGAATATTCATACCACCACCGGAATTGGAAGTGTCCGCGCCCAAACTCCGGACGAGGAGAAGTGCGATACTCCCAACTCGCGGCAGGTTTTAGCCCCGAAGCGATATAGTCCACATAGGGCGCTTGACCAAGCCACATATTCCAATCGAGCGACTCGGGTACCGGCGCTTTTGGAATCTCTGGCGACGACGGAGATGTACCAATATCCACGACGACATTCTTTATCTCGCCCAAAAAACCGCCGCGAACGATAAGCGCCGCGAGCATGAACTCGTTGCGGAAACAACGCTGCATCGTGCCGACTTGGAACACACGATCGTATTTCTCCGCAGCCTTGCGAATGACAATATTCTCCTCAAGAGTGAGCGTGAGCGGTTTTTCACAAAAGACGTGTTTCCCCGCCTGAAGCGCTTCGACCGCGATCTTGGTGTGCCAATGATCTGGAGTGGCAATCATCACGCAGTCGATATCCTCGCGCTCCAACACACGACGATAATCCGTGTACGTGTCGGGCAGAACGACTTCGTCCCCCTTTTTGCGTCCGAAGCCGCACTTCAAAACCGAGGCGAGACCGTATTCCTTATCGACATCGCACACGGCAACGATATCGACAAGGTCGTTGAAATACATCATATCCAAGCGTCCCATGCTCCCCACGCCGATGCAGCCCATGCGGAGTCGATTTTTGGGGTCGGTATAAGCGAGCGCGTCAGGCGTGTGAAAATATGGAACAAAACCTGCGCCTGCGCCCACGATAGCGCTTGTTTTGAGAAAATTACGTCGTGAAAGGTGAGTCATTTTTCCCTCTTTGGATGGATAAAACGGATTGAAAAAGTGGCGGAATCGAGATTGAACGCTCGAGAACACCCCCACATCGACCATTATACACGAAAAACATGCGTTGTCAAGAGCTTGATTGCAGACGTGGGAAGTCGAAAATCGAAAATTTTTTGTCAAAATTCCCCAATATTTTCCTCCCATCACTTGTAAAAAATCTTTTTTGGTGTAAAATGAACGAAGTTGTCGGTTTTTGAGACCAATTCACACCAAACTTGAGGAGGATTCGATATGAAACAGCTCGCGTTTTTGTTCGGGATAAACAGATATTCCCCACCGCTTGTAGACCTTAAATATG
>JAUNBK010000184.1 GCA_030527105.1 Planctomycetia bacterium | reverse complement strand
AAGGACATTGTGCGCGTGTCCTGCGGGAAAAGAGGGAAGTTTCACGATTCCCGAAGGTGTAGAGACGATTGGAGGTTCTGCGTTCAGTGGCTGCAGTGGTCTGACTTCCGTCACGATTCCCGAAGGTGTTGAGACGATTGGAAGGTGGGCGTTCTATGGCTGCAGTGGTCTGACTTCCGTCACGATTCCCGAAGGCGTAGAGACGATTGGAGGTGAGACGTTCAATGGCTGCACGGGTCTGACTTCCGTCACGATTCCCGAAGGCGTGAAGACGATTAAGATGTGGACGTTCCATGAGTGCGAGGGTCTGACTTCCGTCACGATTCCCGAAGGTGTAGAGACGATTGAATACGGTGCGTTCAAGGGCTGCAGATGTCTGACTTCCGTCACGATTCCCGAGGGTGTAAAGACGATAGGAGACCGTGCGTTCGAGGACTGCGAAAACCTGACGATCCACGCCCCGGCGGGTTCGGTGGCGGAAAAGTACGCAAGAGAAAATGGAATTCCGTTTGTGGCGTGAAAAAAAGAGCGTTTTCATGACTGCCAGTCTTGATGGAATGATTTTGGAGCCACGCACCACGGATCATGACACTTCGAGATAACTCAAATTCATTCAAACACCAATATAAAGTACGATGAGTATAATTTTTCCTTTGATCGTTTTTTCTGCATCTTTGGTTGCCGCTGAGTCTCCAGGTGCGGAATCTCTCGTGTGGGATCGTATATATTTTGGGGACGCGCACTCCGAAGCGCTTCACGACGTCCGCAGCGCTCCGTGGGCGTCCGACACGACGACGGGCGGCTTGGGCGAGCCGTGCCGACGAATTTTGCCCCCTGAGAATCCAACGTGGACGACGAAAGATTCGCTCGTTTTCACGATAAAAGTCCATCCGGAGAGGGTGAATTACCTCACGTTCAAATTTTGGGGTGGAGATGTGCCACGCAATCATCTCATCCTCTATATTGATGGCAAGCAACTGGGGTATCGACATCTGGGCGATTACGACATTTTGGCGCACCCTGAGAAGGACGCGCCGTGTCCGGGGCAGTTTTATTTCGTCACGACGGCGCTCCCCGAAAGTGTCACGAGTGGGAAGGAGTCACTCACGTTCGAAATTCGCATGACGGGTTGGATTTGGCGATACGGACAAAATTTCGAGATATTTCAAAGGGAAATTGAGGGACCGTCGCACGGGATTTATGCTGCGTATACGCACGCCGCGCCGTTTTTCGAACCCACGGGCGAGAAGGAGGGCGCAATGGTGCGCAACCCGCCGACTCGCACGGCCCCAGGAGAAGAAGTCTTGGTCGAGGTGAAAAAACGCGTCGATCGTGAACTCGTTCGGATTCTTCGACTCACGCGCGCGACCACGCAGCAGGAGATCGAGTTTTTCGCTCGCGGTGTCGAGACGAAATGGACGTCCGTTTATCAAAATTCGCGTTTGGTCGAAATGCTTGTCGAGTCGTTTGACGCGTTTGTCGAGGCGTGGCGTCAAAATCCTCAAGTCGCCACGAACGATCCGCGCCAATATAATGGGGATTGGTTTGGTGTCGCGCCGCTTGCCGAGGCGCTTTGTATCGCTCATCGAAAGGAGGGCGAGTCGCTCCAAAAACTCATGGACGCGCCACTCACGCTCCCCGACGGCACGCCCTCCACGCGACGCCATGTGTGGGGTGATCTGCTATCCGCAAGTCTCCAATTTCTCACGACACACCGACGCCCCTACACGAACCAGACGATGATTATCGACTGGAACATTTATCGCGTGAATCAAGCGCTTCGTGTGGTGGATGCGTCTCGCGCGCTCCCGGAAGACCACGCGCGTCGTTATTTGTATGAATCGCTTGGCTTGGCGCCGTGGCTTGGCTCCGAGACTTCCGACGGTCCCGAGAAACCGATGGGCGAGTCGTATCGAGTGTTTTCGCCAAAGGGACTCAGTCGCGAATTGGGGTACGTTGGCAACTACGGCGAGATTTTGGATTGGGCGTGCCTCATTTATGCAGCGTGTCCCGACGAGGAAATTCGGCGCCAAATCATTCGTCTCGAGTCGGCTCGCTCTTGGTTCCGCGTTCCGTCCGTGGATGCCGAGGGGAATCGTGCGATGCGTCTCCTCCAAAGCATCGGTTGGCGCGACGTTGGCATTTGTGGGAGCGTCCTCTACGCCTCGCGCACGGGGAAAGAGGGGGACGCGCTTGCCGTTTCGTGCGTCACGAGAACGCCAGAATCTCTCGCCGCCGCGAAACAAATGCTGAGGGACAATCAATATTTCCTCCAAGTCCAAAAACTCCTCGGCGAGGGTGGCTTGCGCGTGAGCAACGTTTTGTTGAAAATTCCAGAGCAGTACGATTTTATCAAGTCGGAACTTGCCGCGTTGGAGCACTCCGACTCGCAGCCACCGCGCGGACTCCCAACCTCGGTCGGTTCGCCAGATTTCGTCTTCTCGGACGAAACGACGGGCGTCGTCGCGCTCAAAAATGGGGACGAACTCCTCTACGTGTCGCTTTATTGGCGCGCGAATTTCGGCATCAATTTCCTCTCCAAAATTCATTATATAACGCCTGAGCGTCAGCAAGTCGCCGTGGTAAGGAATCGTACGGAGTTTTCTCCCGGAGGGTGTGAGTACGTTCGCGAAAATCGGACGAATTTCGCCTTCCGCCCCGATTATGGAATACATTATCCCGAAAAAATCGATTCCCTCCATGCGGGGGAACGTCTCCCAATCGCGCGGGTGCCGGAGTCGATTGTCGATTTTCGCCCCGGACGTGAGAGTGTGTATGCAGGGTTTGGCTCGTTTTATGAACTGCATTTTGGGAAGTATTTCATCGTGATGAACACCACGTCCGACCAAACGTTCGCGACCGACCTCCCCCAGCCGGGTCAAGACCTCGCCACGGGCACCCGTTCGCCACGCACTCGGGTTGAGATTCCGCCCCAAACGACGCGCGTGTGGGTTTTGGATCATGAACTGAAGGTCGAGTGAATTTATACTCGTTCTCCTTTAAAATTCCCGTTTTGCGCGAAGCTTTGCGAGCCGTGGTGCGTAGCTCCGACGGGAGTGAGAAACGCTGGACAATTCCACTCTTTAGAGGGGTGACAGCCGAAGGCTGACGGGGTGTTCTGCCGGGGGAAAGACTTTCCCACCTCGGAACTACCCCCCGCCCTTCGGGCGTACCCCCATTCCGAGGGAGACACTTCCCCCAAGAGCGAAGCCTTGGAGACATTACCCTCCACATTTCTGTTTGATTGTTGTACGGTTATTTCTTCGGACTTGCTCGTGGAGGGCGATGCCCCCCACTTCGCCAAGTCCGCACTCGCAGGGGCGCTCTACCTCCCTCGTTTGGGATTGGGCATACTTCCCACCCTGCTCTTTTTCCTACCAACTTCTTCTCCGCCACAACGCGCATTCGACGCTACGGCTCTTCTCTCTCACTGCTCGGGGGCGGCTCCGCATTCGCCCCCTTGCGTTCGTTCGTTTCGCCTACGC
>JAUNBK010000064.1 GCA_030527105.1 Planctomycetia bacterium | reverse complement strand
GGTGTTTTTTGCGATCAATGTTTTTTCGAAAAGTGAGTTTCAATGCAGAAATTCCGCAGCGAAGTTGATAATCGTTAGTTTAATTGTTTTTACACTCATGTTGAAGTGTGTTTCAGACTCGTTTTTCTGATCTCAAACGCTGTTTTCCGAAACGCGGACTAAAACATCGGGCTTCTCGGACAACAATCTTCAGGATGCGGATTTTATGGTCTCGATGGTGAAATGCGAAGTTTTTTCTCTGGTAAAATGCGAAAAAATGGGTCGAAATGGAGGTTTGTTTGAATTTATGGTTTGGTGAGAGAATGGATTTTGAGAGAAAATGAGGTAGAAAAGAGGGAAAGCGAAGTTTTGGCACACCGTGGGCATACGATGGAACCAGAACTCCGCTTCCCTTTGGCTCACTTATTCAGCTCGGTCATTGTTGCCATAATAAGCGTTGAGGTACATCTTCTTGATTTCGGGAATCAATGGATAACGCGGGTTCGCACCAGTGCATTGGTCGTCGAACGCCTCTTCCGCCAACTCGTCCAAACGAGCGAGGAATTCCGCCTCGGGAACCCCTGCCGCCTGAATACTTTGCGGGATGTCCAGGTCACGAGCCAGTTGGCGAATGTTGGCGATCAAACGCTCCACCATTTCGTGGTCGTCGTCCTCCATGTTTCCAAATCCGACGTATCGCGCCATTCGAGCATATCGCGCAGCGGCTTCGGGGAATCCATACTGCGGAAACGCGGCTTGCTTGCGAGGCGCTTCGCTCGAGTTGAAACGAATCACTTGCTCAATGAGCAGAACGTTCGCCAATCCGTGAGGAACATGGAACGCGGCCCCCAATTTGTGCGCCATGGAGTGGCAGACGCCGAGGAACGCGTTGGCAAAAGCCATGCCCGCCATGGTGGCGGCGTTGTGGACCTTTTCGCGAGCGTGGACGTCCGTCAGTCCGTCCGTGTACGCCTTGCGGAGGTACTTGAAGAGGACGCGGCACGACTCAAGCGACAAAGCAATGGTGTAGTCGGTAGCCGTGACGGAGACCATGGATTCAAGCGCGTGAACAATGGCGTCCATGCCGGAGTATGCCGTCAGACGTTTGGGCATCGTCATGACCAAGTCGGGGTCGACGATCGCCATGCTCGGTGTGAGGGAGTAATCCGTGATGGGGTACTTCTGCCCGGTTTTGTCGTCCGTGACGACGGCAAAAGGAGTCACTTCGCTCCCGGTTCCTGAAGTGGTTGGAATGCAGACGAGTTTCGCCTTCTCGCCCAATTTTGGGAATTGGAAGACGCGCTTGCGAATGTCCATGAAACGAAGCGCCAAGTCTTCAAACTCAATTTCTGGGTGCTCGTAGAGGAGCCACATGATTTTCGCGGCATCCATCGGACTCCCACCGCCCACGGCAACGATGAGGTCGGGTCGGAAGTTGCGCATCCGCGCGTTGCCTTCGTAAATCGTGCTCAAATCTGGGTCGGGCTTCACCTCGTTAAAGACGGAGATTTCGACGCCAATCTTCTCCAACTCGCGAGTCACCATGTCGCAAATTCCCAAATCGAAGAGTGGCTTGTCCGTGACGACAAACGCGCGCTTGGCACCCTTGAGATCCATGAGTGCGAGCGGCAAGCAGCCACTCTTGAAGTATATCTTCTGAGGGACGTTGAACCACAGCATGTTTTCACGACGTTCGGAAATGGTTTTGATGTTCATAAGGTGCTTGACTCCTACGTTTTCACTAACACTGTTGCCTCCCCAGCTTCCGCAGCCCAAAGTGAGCGACGGCTCGAGACGGAAGTTATAAATGTCTCCAATCGCCCCCTGGCTCGACGGCTGGTTGATGAGAACGCGCCCCGTCGAGGCGGTGTCGCCAAACTTCAGGATTCTGTCGCTGTTGGTGGGGTTGGTATAAAGGACAGAAGTGTGCCCCATGCCGCCAAACTCAATGAGCGCCTCGGCAATTCGGACGGCATCCTCGAAATCCTTCGCCCGATACATGGCAAGGATCGGGGAGAGCTTCTCGTAGCTGAACGGCTCCTCGCGATCGACGACTTCCGCCTCTCCGATAAGCACCTTTGTGTTCTCTGAGACCTCAAACCCAGCCATTTGAGCGATTTTGCAGGCGGGCTGCCCCACGATGTTCGCGTTGATTTTGTAGTTCTGGATGAAAGTCTGTCCAAGTTTGACCTTTTCCTCCGGCGTGGTGATATACGCACCGCGCTTGACGAACTCCTTTTTCACGGCGTCGTACACTTCGTCCACCACCACAACGGATTGCTCGGAGGCGCAAATCATGCCGTTGTCGAAGGTTTTGCTCAACAAAATGGAATTGACGGCAATGCGAATGTCGGCAGTTTCGTCAATAATGGCAGGCGTATTACCAGCACCAACGCCAATGGCAGGCTTGCCGGAACTATAAGCGGCGCTCACCATGCCCGGTCCGCCAGTCGCCAAAATGAGGTTGACGTACTTGTGCGCCATCAAAGCCTGCGAGCGAAGGATAGAAGGCTCCTCAATCCACCCGATGATGCCCTCTGGAGCACCCGCCGCAACGGCAGCGTCGTGGATGAGTTTCGCCGCCATAACGGTGCTTTTCTTCGCTCGCGGATGCGGGGAAAAGATGATGGCATTGCGCGTCTTCAACGCAAGAAGCGACTTGAAAATCGTGGTTGAAGTTGGATTTGTGGTGGGAATAACGCCCGCCAGAATGCCAATGGACTCGGCAACCTTGCGGATGCCAAACTGCTCGTCGCGCTCAATGACACCGCAGGTTTTGACGTCCTTGAACTTGTTATAGATGTACTCGGAGGCGAAGTGGTTCTTAATGACCTTGTCTTCCGTGACGCCCATGCCAGTCTCTTCTGCCGCCGCTTTCGCCAACGGAACGCGCGCCGCCGCAGCCGCCATCGCCACCGCTCGGAAGATGTGGTCGACCTGCGTCTGGGTATAGTGAGCGTACTTCTGCTGTGCCGCCCGGACTTTCATCACCAACTCGTCAAGCTCGTGCTCCGCCTGAATCAATTCTTCGTTTGCATCCATTTCTACGTCTCCTTCTGATAAAAAATCTCTCGAAACCGTTTGCTTCATTATAGGAAACTCGCAAACCGATTGCCATCTCAAACAAAGTTCTGGCAAAACGTATCGATAACAACTTATCAATACGTTCGATATGATACGCGTTTTACGAAGATTGTCAAGGGGGGAGGTCAGGAAAAAAAGAAAAAAAGATGAAGTGGCGTTTTTTTGCGAATTGCCTGCGGTGATTCTATCCCAGATTCGTTTCCCATCAAGAGGCACGAACAACTTTTTTGAAAAGTCCTCTTTGTCGATTAGGGTGATTGCCTGTCATTCCTTTATATGCGCTTTCTTGCGTTGCGTTCCGTCTCTTTTCCAAGCAACTTCTCACAAAAAATTCCGTAAAAGTTTCACTGACTTTTGGACGACAAAACCAGCAACCGCACTTCAGTGAGGGTTCAATGTCGGAGGATGGGAAATTTTTGCGAGCCAGTATGGCGCCAGCAGATGGGTCGATAAAATGCGCACCTACTCCACTCGATGCAATCGTTGAAAAAAGTTTTCCAATGAATACCAACACCAATTTTACGAAGGAACATGTTCGTGAAAAAAGCATCGCTTAAGTGCTGGATACTCAATATCACGATATTTTTCGTGTTAGGTTGTATTTGCGGGTATGGCGCAGCGACCAGAGATTCTTCGAGCGTACAGAAATACAATTTGCTTTGGTTTCAATGGTCCTGTTCATTTGTGGAAGGGATTCAATTGCGTGAAAGCCGCACGGAAACAGGACCTATATACGATGTTTATAACTTTTCCGCTATTTGGGACAAAAATATTTTTCAACTGATGGAAGCTGGCAAAAGTTCTCTCAATCGCGAAACCGTTCGGTGGAAATAATGGTTTCGTCTACAGATATGGAAAAGAAAAAAGAGGGAGTCTTATAATACTTCCCGTTGAAATTTCCGGTGCCGTCCGCCGTTGGAGCTACGCACCACGGCTCGCAATGCGTCGCATAAAACGGGAATTTTAAAGGAGAACGAGTATAACAACTTCAGAATATTGGCAGCCTTGCACGATCGTTGCCCAAGCATTCGTTCTCTGGTTGTAATGGGACCATCTCCCCAGAAACGGTTTCGCAGATGGTTCGATTATTTCCCGATTTGGAATTACTTTCGATAGAAATCTGGGCACTTGATAAAAATCAATTTTCAAATTTAACCGATGCAGAAGAAATTACCTCGGCGCAGAATAATGTATCCAATTTGAATTTGCTTCGAAACGCTCTTGGCGAGGTAAAAAAACTACCCAAATTGCGAAGTTTAATTCTCTTCGGAACTTCTCCATCAATCTCTGCCTCCGATTTGAGGGAAGAGTTTAAAGAATACCAGAATCTGCAACTTTATGACTCAAACGGGAATTTATAGTACTTCGCTTTTGAATTTCCGGCTCCACCCGCCCTCTTGGAACTGCGCACCTCGGCTCGCAATACTTAGCGCAGAACGGAAATTTTAAAGCACGATGAGTATAATGCGCGCTGGACGAGGAAACAAAATACGGCGAAACAGAGGCATGTCGGTCGAAATTTGGGGGAAGTTCGAAAGAAACCATCACAACCATGCGCACACAGGTGCCGCAAGATTCGTACAATCGACCTGGCGCGTGCGAGGGCGAAAATGTGTTTCAAAAATCTCATGTATAGCATTTCTGCGGACGGTTTTGGAGCGAAAAAGGGAGAACACGCACATGCTGAACGGAATACAAGAAAACAGGTGCCAATAGAGCGAACATTTCATTATTTCGCAGATTTTACGCAAAAGGTCCCGTATAAAACAAGTTTTTGGAAGTTGTTTTGGGTGATTCTACGGCTTTCACTCCTGTGAAACTTTGAGGAAATTTAAGGCACGAAGAACTTTTTTGATTCATCTCATTTTTGACTTGCAAATCTTTGAATCGCAAGTCCTCATGGTAAACAGACTCAATTTTTCGATTGTCTGGCGAAAAAATCGTCAAGCGAGCGAAGCATGAAACTTTCGAACGGATGGGAAATCCCTCAGCGCTTCATCTGGAATTACGCTTCGTTCACGGCTCGGGTGGATCCGTATTGCGTCAAAAAAATAAACAACATTGGCGAACGGAGTGAGCATTTTAAAGTTTTTTGAAGGAGGGGCTGAGAGGAAACAATTTTTCAAAAATATTTCCTCTCAAGAAGTTGGCAGATCGCGGACCAAAACGATTGTGTTTATAAAATTGACACCAAGCTAGAATCGACGTTTTAGGGCGTCAAACAGCTTGATTCTCATGTTCGAAAATGGCTGCGGACGGTTTTTTCATCCATCATCAACCGCCGCCGCGCGAGCTTTTTTCCAACGCGCTTTTGAGACCTTCGTCCATTTCTTTCGGTTCCGAGACCGGGTGCCAAATGAAGTTGGGCAAAATTCGCTCCGCATTTTTATTGTTCGTTTTTACACCGTAGAATTCGAGAATCAAATCCGCGCATATTTTCTCCTCTGCGGCATCGATATCCGGGATTTTCTCAATTTCCGCGATTTTCTCTTCCACAAGATCGGCTGTATTCGGATATTCCTCTAGATATCCCTTCCACTTTTGCACCTCTTTCTTTTTGTATTGACGACAATATTCTAAAAAATGGTCATAATCCTCAGCAGTTCGAGGAATATTCGTGAAATAGTAGGAAAGCGAGATCGTCTTTTTCGGAACGAAAGGCTCGTATTTCAACTCCCAAAACGAACCGGCACCTTCCCCCACGGTCGTCCACTCTTTCTCCGAGGGTTCGAGGATGCGGAGTCGAAAACCGTTGGTGTTCCAATAAAAATCTGGTTCCGGGAGCTTCTCATCATAGGGTTCGACCGCGCCGCGTTTGTCGAGATACGACTCGAAATTCTTGAGTTGATGGATTCGAAAGGTTGCGCGTTCAATTTCGCCAGCCCAACAATTCCCCGTTTCCGTGACGTAAATAAAACTTTGTGCAAGGGCGAATTCCAGCGAGGAATGGTAGGAAGGCGACGTCTCCTCGTCCCACGCTGCGTCGTCCTTATAGAGAGAAGCCAACCCAAAATACCCGCCCATCTCGTAGCAGACCCACAACTCGATCTCTTCTTTCGGCGCGAACGTCATATTCCACAGAAAAACGTCTCGGAATTTCTTTTCCTCGTCCTCCGCCACAAATCGCACCGGATACGTTTCATCGTTCGCGCCGGCAAAAAAGGAGTAGCGCACTTGCATCGCCATCGAGTTTGGCGGCTCGGAGGACCGCACGTAGTTCGTATGCAAAGGGAATCCGACTTGGATAGTTTCTTCTTTTTCGGACAAATTTCTCAACAAGAAACGGCATCGGTAACTCATCCGATCTGAGCAAGAGCCAGACTCATCCACGCGGAAGGGCGAGCGTTTGAGCGTCATATCAATTTCTTCCCAAACCATTTGAATTTCCGCATTTGTCGTCATAACGACGTTGCTCCCCCCGCCGTCGAAAATGCCGACATTCGCCACAGCCGACGAAAAGCCAGCAAGCAAAAAGAGGGTAAACGATAGAATCCGCCTGAGCATATCATACCTCACGATTTTTATTTTTATACTACTTCTCCCATAAAATCCCCGCAAAAATCGCAGTGACTTTTTGACGATAAGATCAGTATACCACACTTTGTGAATGGAGTCAAGGCTGGAAGATGGAAAATTATTGATTATCGGAATAAATTGAACAAATTGCGTTGCGAACACAAAAAAGCGAAGGAAAAATGGTTGGCGGACAGAATCAAAGCCGTTTTTCTGCTTGAGGGCGGTCGGACTGTCGGCGGTGTGGCGGAGGTTCTGATCATGGATGAAAAAACGGTATAAAATCATTTTCAAACGTGGAAATCAGGCGGTATTGACGCGTTAAAAAGTTGGCTTTATCGTGGGTGCGTGGCGCGTCTGACTTCGGTACAAAAAGAGAGATTATCGGTCTGGTTGGACGAAAATCTCTGTCTGAACGTGGGCGAAATTCTGCAATATATGAGAAAAACGTATGGCTTCTTTCTCTCGCGCTCGCACATGTGCAGTTCGTTGCGCGAATTCGGTTTCGTATACAAAAATACGAAACACGTGCCAGGGAAGGCAGATATTGAGAAGCAGAAAGAATTCATGGCGGAATATCGCCAACTCCTTAAAACGCGGACGAAAACGAGGTTTTTTGCTTCGGCGATGGCTGCCATCCGCGACACAATAGCCTTCCGGCGTACGGCTGGATTTGCCGAGGCGAGGAGCGTAAACTAAATTGAATTGCTCGCGCCACGGATCAGAAACAATCATTCATGTATTCTCCAAACTTTTGCGCGAATTTTTATAATACTTCTCGTTGAAATTTCCGGTGCCGCCCGTCGTTGGAGCTACGCACCACGGCTCGCAAAGCGTCGCGTAAAATGGGAATTTTAATGGAGAACGAGTATAAGCAAAACCAACGTTCGCCTTCATTTTTTGCCTGCATATTCTCCGAACCTTAATCCGATCGAGCGCTTATAACGATTTTTCAAGGAAAAAGTACTATATAATCAATATATTCCTGATTTTTCCGACTTTTCCATGGAGTGCCGAAACTTTTTTCGACGCTGCAAACGGTATTTACCCGATCTGCGTACGCTAATCACCGAGAACTTTCAAATTCTCGGCGCAAAAACGGAATTTTAATGCGATTGGGTATACTTGAATTCTACTCTTTCGGGCAGGTTGTTTCCTGTCCTGCCTGAATTTCCTGAATTTTTTGAGACGTTGCATTTCGAAGTGCCCTGAGGGCATCTATTTCGTCCGCCTTGCACTCCTGTGTGGAGCGTAATTCATCCAGATGATGGCTCAGACGAATCAGTTCGTGGTCGAGGTTCCTATTAATATAGTCGTTCAAATGCTGTTGAAATTCATCTTCGAGCGAATAGGCAATTTGACAAAATTGATTTTGAACATTGTTTCTGGCTTCTGCAAGGCGTTCTTTGTGTTCACGCATTCGCTCTTCCTCAAGCCATATGGAAATAAGATCGAATACTCCTTTGGCAGTCATGAGGATAGGACCTACTGCCGACAGGACATCCATTGCATCGAAACCGGAATCTATGGTATCCGTTGCGAGAGGCGCTCCGTCGGTAATGGAAGAATTGGGCATATTTTCTTGCGGGGTAGAAAGCCATGAGATTGCCGTATTCGCTCCAGAAATCGTACGGGAACCAATCTGGGCAGCTCCACAAATGGATTGCATCATCTTGACACGTCCAATCATATCGGTCGACACTCCTAACTTTTTCAGTCGAGGCATAACCTGTTCAAAAACCGTGCTTGCATAAGTTGATTTTAATTTTTTCTCGATCTGTTCTTCAAAGTTTCTAATATCTCTCGCAATGAGACAGTCTAACTCCTTTTGCAAATTTTGGACAATTGATATAATCCAGTTTGTATCCTGTACACCTTTTGTATCCTCGACATTTGCGAGGATATCCGATCCTTTTTTGATTACAGAACTTTTCGCCAGTTCAATTTTCGACTTTCCTCCCCTTAAGATTTCTTGGCGGGTATTTTCGAGCAACTTTCGGTTTTGAACCAAGATGCTTTCGAGTGACTGAATGTCGATATTCTCGTTTGAAATGTTCCGAAACGCGATAGAAATCGCCTCTTCAAGTATTTGTTCCAAGGCATAGAGGGATGTGGTATAACGAGCGACCAGCCCCTTGTCTTGAACGAAGCGGTTCAGATTTTCGATAAAACTATCCATATTGCTGCGTTCCAGACGCTTTACCCTGCGTTTTTCAATGCCTTCTTTCATCGCCTTATTGTAGGAATCCGCATCGACAAACGAAAGATAAAGATTTTCGGGAATCAAAGGTGCGATATGAGCACGAAGATCCGCGAGCTTGATATTTCGTACGGATTCCACATTTCCCAAAGCATCGCGTTCCATTTTGTTTATCACGAGCATCATTTCAAAACCCTTCCCATTCTCGATGGCGAGTTTTTTGAAATGATGCAGGATGTAACTGTCCATGAGTTCATTCGTAATCACGAAGATTAGCAAGTCCGCACGGGAAATGGCGGTGTAAGAACGCGCATCGTGGTCGGGATGCAGACTTGTGTGAATTCCAGGCGTATCGATGATGGTGATCCCGTTCCAGTCGTAACTTGTGGCAGTATCGGTCGTAATTTTGGCACCCACGGCAATATCCTCCCGTCCGGTAAGAATCCGGATTAACGAAGATTTGCCCGCGCTGTACTGTCCGGCAAAGACGACGGAAATTTTTTCATCCTCTGATTCCAGCACAGAATCGGGTACTTGCTGCGCCAATTGGCGAATTTCTTCCAGCGGGGAGCCTTTCAAGAGCGTTTTTCCCTTCTGTAACAATACGGTCACAGAGTCCGAAATGGTTTTCAGTGTAAATTCGTTCACAGTGTATTCTCCTTATTTTTTCTTGGTACGTAATCCTGTAAGTTGTTCCACCAATTTGGCACGGGTGCCATTAAAATCGCCCTCAATTTTGATTTCCAAACAATCTCTGTTTATCGAGAAGTTGGGAGTCAGAAGAATTTCTTCAATCATTGAGTTCACATTTTCTGAAGAATAGTTGACGAAACAGACGTTCTCTTTAAGAATGTCTTCCCATTCCGGTCTTTTCGCTTTCAACGGCTGCAAATCACCCGTGACAAGAATGCACAACATTTCTCCAGGAACGCGGAGTACCTCCTTAACGTTCTTCTGACATTCCATCGAGTCGGTCAATTTCATGAGATAGAGCACCATTTTCTTATTCAATTCACGAACACGTTGAAATAATTGGTTCATCAAATCTCCTTGCTGATGGAACAACTCCGTCATCACTCCTTGAAACTGAGAAAGTCGGTCTTGGGCATCCTTGAGGGATTTCTCCAAATTTTCAAAAACGGTCTGAAGCTGGGACTCTTGTCCTTTTTTGATATCCTCGGCGTGCCTCATCAGACTGTCTTTCAAGCTGCGCTTACGTTCTGCAATTTGCTCTTCCCGTTCCCTCTGTTCTCGTCTGGTTCTTTCAGCAACAGTTTCTCCATGCCAGAGCCAATGCCAGGTATTTCGGACGGTTGTCACCACTGTCGTGCCAACAGCTACGCCAATCCGAAGGAGCAGGGCGGAGATGGGTTCGAAGCAGGCAAGAATACCCGTGGCGACATTGAATAGTCCTTTCGCGATTCGCCCTGCCTTTCCAGAACTTTTTTGAAGAGAATCTATGATTTTTCCGACAATATCGACACGCTTCGAAACCTCCAATATGTAGGTTGTTTCCTGCTCAATTTGGCTAATAATCTCAGATAATTGTTTTTGACAATCGGATTCAATTTCCTCAACCAGCTTTCTTGTGCGTTGTTCAATTTGAAGCGATTCCACCTCGCATTCCCACGCATGTTTAAGATTGTCGTTATCATTATTTGTCCAATTGTTTTCCACAAACGGCTGGATTTTGCTGGTAATCTCGTTATAGCATTCTGCCACAAAATCCTCAAAACGACTTTTCACCTGATCCAGAAATTTTTTCTTCGAATCGCTGAGTTGTTCATTTTTCTCTCCAATGAGAACGGTCAGGTTTTGACTATCGGTACATCCACGCAACAACAGATAGGCAAACTCTTCCGTTTGCGGATTGGTCGGGTCTGTCTGGAATATGCCGTTCTCGACAAATCGAACTGACCTCGATAATCCTTGTGTTGCCTGTTCCAGGAAAGTTTTACAAAATTCCAGTCCGTAAACGTTCCGATAATCTGGATGTCTTCGCCAGGTCGCGCAGGGTATACAAATGTCTTTTTCATGATGAAAATATACTACTTCCCCAATAAAATTCCCGAAAAAGTCTCAATGACTTTTTGACGACAAAATCAGCATACCACACTTTTGGGAGGAAGTCAAGGGTGGGAGATGGAAAATTATCGATTATCGGAAAATTTTTGAGCGAATTGCGGCACGCGCAAAAAAAGCGAGGGAAAATGGAAAGTCCGGCGGTTGGACGAAAATCCATGCTTGAACGTGGAATATTTTTCTGATTTTCCGGTTTTTTCAAGGAGTGCCACAACTTTTTTCGATCCCGCAAACGGTATTTTCCCGGTATGAGTACACTAAATGCCGGGAATTTCAACGAGAAGTATTATAAATGCTCGGGGACTTGCATCCCTTATTTTTTGCGGAATCTCCTTACCATAGCGAGTATTATAAAGAGCAAAGCGATAGAATAATTAAAGATGCCCAATGCCTGAACTGAGTTTGCTATGGAAAATGAACCTGCTATTAGCAAAACTACAGAGGCGAAAAGCATAAAAACAACTTCAAAAATGATTAGCTCTATAATATTCATTCAAATATTCCATTAAACCGTTGAGGAGTTCATAATGCTTCTTTGCCGCCAATGTGCCTTATAATCGTAATATCTGCCGCATTCCCCGTCCCGCCAGGTTTTTTATCCTCGCCATAAGACGAAAGCCGATAGGAATTTTCATCTATCTTTTGATAGACTATCGGGTTCCACCATCCGTCCTCAATAGCTTTTTCCCATGGCGGCAAGGCGTTTTTGTCGATACCGCTACTTATACCGCGAACGCTATCCACTTCATCAAATTTTGACGGAAGCTTACCGTTTAAATCATAGTAGAGTTGTATCCAGCCGGACAATACGTCCAATTTATATTCCGTCCTCATTCGTGAAGATGGATAATCCGTCGGAATCCTGTGGGCGTCCGAAATCCGACATTCCGCCAGTCCTACCCAAACAAGTAATCCACAAAGTACTTTCTGCATTTTTTCTCCTACAAAATTCCTCCATCTTTCATACGGCAACAAGTTGCAGACAAATGTGAAAAATGAGAAGAACGACAAAAGGGACTATAAATAGTCGCGTGTTTTCATGGCGACGAACCGCCACGCACCAAGACATGATTGAGAGCGTCAGAACCAGAAGGGAGACGAAACGCCAATCAATGGTTTCATGAACAAAAATCCAATAATCCTCCCCTTTTGCGACAGCAATGGCAATGTTTTTTTCGCACCATTTTTGTATAAATGTAGCGAAAATCGCTCCCAAAAGCAGCAAATTTGCTATAAGGCAAAAGATATATCTATTTCTTGCCCCAGTACCCGTATCCGAATTTTCTTGCATTGGATTCATCTTTTCCACATCGGAATCAGTTTCATCGCTGGCATTCTGGGCGCCAATTGCAGATCAGCTTCCAAAACCCCGCCACCGAGGTTTCCCCACAGCCCACATTATACCTCGCCAAAATTCCGTTGTCAAGCGGAACGGGGAAAATTTTCACAAAAAGTGTTCATTTTTTGTGGGTACACCTTGCAAAATGACCAATATTTTAATATTATTAAGACATTGACCAATGGTTTTTAATCGTATTTTTTTGGAGTTTGCCATGCGCGCGGGATGGTTATTTCGAACCAGATCGAATGGGGCGAGATGCTCGAGAAAATCGGGTGCAAATTGGACGTGTTGGCAACGTGGATTTAGTGGGGGGCTTTTCGCGAAGAATTGACGACGCTGTATATACTCGCTCCCCTTTAATTTCCCGTTTTATGCGACGCTTTGCGAGCCGTGCTTTTTCCAGCACCGATGTCGTTGTGAGAATCCAAGCTGGTTCATCGTAGGTCTCTCCCAGAAAAGAGTGCGAAAAAGGGCTTTCTCGAAGAATATCCTTACGACGCACACACTCGAACAGGCGGCTCCAGACCGGTCCGTCATGCTCAAAAACCTTCGGCTTGTGGTACATTACGACATACGGACACCGAAAACCAATCCCCATTCAGTGCGACGCTTCGCGAGCTGTGGTGCGCACCTCCGACGGCTCGCGGAAGCGAGAAATTTCAACGCGAAGCATTAAAAAACTCGATTTTCACAATGTCTCGGCAGCCGCCTAATCGACAATCTTCGTGTAGAAAATCAACTCAAACGCGCGCGGCGGGAGCGTGACGCGCCAAGATTGAAGTTCTTTGCCCGAGAGTCTTTTCTTCGTGCCGGTGGGGAATTCCACCTCGTATTGCGCGTCGGGGGCAATGTTTCCCAAAGAGAAGATGCGCGTCTCGTCGGGCGCGTCTCGTCGACGAAAAACGAGCGCAAAGCCACTATTCTTGCGCGGATCATCGAATTGCCAACCACACCAAACATCGTCGGTCGGCGGCGTTTCTTCCTCCGTGAGTGCGTAAAAATTCCCGCTCCAATAGGGCTTCATTCGTGCCGCCAAGTCGAATGTCCTTTTGAACCAATGCGTCTCTTCGTCGCGGAATTCTCGCCTCAAAACTCCTCCCTCGAAATCCGAGGGCGTTATCACGACGCCTGACGAAATGATGCTCAGTGCCGCATAATCGTCCCCGACGGGCACGCAATTGAACTCGCAGCCTTGAAACGGAAGGAACGCAATCGTGTTTCGGGTCGCATTTTGCCCTAAGATGAATGCCGTGTCGTTTGGTTTTTGCCCGATATAGTAGTCGCTTCGGCAATACGAGTGCGCGCGTTGAATCATAGCAATGTCGATCCTCCGTCCGCCTGAGGCGCAATTCTCCAACAATATATTGGGGAATCGCTCGCGCATCTCGTCGAGAAAACGATACACACCCTCGATGTGCTTCGCCTCCGCGATTCCCACGCGATCCGGGGTGCTGGAGTCCATTTTCGCCCAAATTCTCGCGGGATCCATATTGAAATCTTGTCGATAGACGTCGATTTGGTGCTTTTCGATCATTCCATAAACGACATTTTGAATCCATCGCAAGGCGTCTGGGTCGCCATAGTTCAAGAGATTTTCGTTGCAAAACTTCGGCTGCTCGGCGCGAATCGGCGCTTCCTGAACGCGTTCTGGCTCAAACCAGAGGAGAAATTTCATTCCCGCGTCGTGGACGGCGTTCGAAATGGGGAGGAGTGTCCCCGAGGGGTGTGTGGTCGTATTGACGCGCCAGTCGCCTGCGTATCGATACCAATTGGGACCGCAGTTGGAGTAAAGCTCGTCTTCGTGCGGCGCGCCGTACCAACCCGCGTCGACCCAATACGTATCGAAGGGGAGGTCGTTTTTCCTCACGTAGTCGAGCACGCTCAGCATCATCTCCGGCGTTTTGTTTCCCCCGCCGCTTGCGACCGCGAGAATGGGAGGAATGATGTCGCCGCCTTGGTCGCGCGGGACTTTGTGTTCCAACATGAAACGATGAATAAGCGTTTGAAACTCGCGTCGCGACGAATCTTTCCGCTCAAAAACGACAATCCCCGGCTGAATCACGCTCTCGGAGGGGAGAAGGCGAAAATGGGTGCGATTCATTCCGATTTTCACGTTCGTTCGATCGTTTAGGTTCGTGAAATCCGCTCTCCAACCGCCAGTCCAAGCAATGGCGAAAAGGATCCCATTTTTCTCGGAACGATTCAGCTCCAAAAACGGCATACACTCATTCGACGAGCGCCCACTCGGTGTGGCAAAAACTCGAGTTCCCCCTGACGCGAGAGTTTCTCGGACCGGCGCAAAGTCGTCCGCGCCGCAGTGCGATCCGAGGAGGGAGCGGAGTTCGACCTCGCCTTGCGTCGAAAAGTCCACGTCCAAGGATCGAAAATCGGAGACAACCCCCGTTGGTTCCGTGGTCGAAAGATTCCGCAGTCGGACGCTGTATTCGACCACCGGGAAGCCTTTGTATCTCTTCCCATGGACTTCGACGCGCAGCTTTTTGTCCGGCGCCGTGTAGGTCTTCGTCCACAAGTCTGCCACAGAGGTGGGCGTCTCGCAAATTTGGGTTTCGAACTCGCTCAAGTCCGCTTTTTGTCCCTCATAAACAAACGAAATGTCGAGCGACTCCTCGCACGCGGAGATTGAGGAGCAAAGCCCCACAACGCTCCAAAAACAGACCAGACTCGCGAAGCGCACGAGGCGATCGGCTTGCGCAACTCGTGCGTAGAGCGTGGCGAAAAAGGACAAACGACCAAAAACGGGGGGATACAATCGCATAAATAGACTCCTAAATTATAATGCTTCGCGTTGAAATTTCCGGTTCCGCCCGCCGTTGGAGCTACGCACCACGGCTCGCAGAACCTCGCGTGAAACGGGAATTTTAAACGACGACGAGTATAGTACTGTGTCAATTTCAAAACTCAATCGTTTTGACTCGTGATCCGCCAGTTTATTTTTTTGACGCAGCACTAGTCCAGAGAGCGGATTTTGATCTCTCTGAAATAAATATTGGCGCGACCATGTTTTCCTTGGAAGCCAATGAAGCCGATCGGCTTGATTTCGGCTTTCGGCACCGTGAGCCATGGCGGGACGGAGGTGCCGTCGGGGTTCGTCTTGTTGGACGTATAGAGACTCAAATCGGCTTCGTTCACTTTTTCGTCGTTGATCCACACGGAGACGACTTGTCCCTTGCAGCGGATGAGCATTTTGTTCCACTCGCCCGGCGCTTTCACGACCATTTTGTCGGGCGCTCGACTTCCATAAATCGCGCCGCAATGATGGACTGTCGGAGCAACATCGGGAGCGGTTGCCGCTGCGATTTGGATCTCGACGGAACCCGGAATCCAATTCTTTTTGTCGGAACAAAAGACGACGACGCCGCTATTCGTGCCGGGATCGGTGTTGAATTCCAACGAAAGCTCGAAATTTTCGAATTTGTCGTTTGTCCAAATGGCCTCGTCCTGCGTGGCGCTAATGATTCCTTGGTCGTTGATCGACCAGACGCCTGCTTTGAAGTCCGCGTTCGAGAGATCCTTTTCAAAGAGCGGCTTCCACTCGCCCGCAACGGCTGAGGCGCAAAGTCCAAAAACCAGGACGGCACTTATCACGCTTCTGCGCGAAATTTCAAGCGATGAATTCCAAAAACTTTTCATCATCAAACCTTTCGTGTAAAAAATGGTGTGGAGAGGATTCTCTCCGGAAAAAAAACATAAATATTAGACGTTTTTCGATTTTTTCATTTCGCGATATTGGGCGCACGCGCGAACGGTCTCGAGTGGGTGGTCGGTCGCGAACGATTCGACGCCCAAGTCCATCAGGCGATAATACACCTCGGCCACGTTCCCTTTCGTCCACGATAGCGCTTGAAAGAGGATGCCTCGCTCTTTAAGCTCGCGCCCCGCACGACGAAGGAAGTCGCTCGAGGGACGGAAAGGGTCGGGAGAATCCAAGTCGCCCGTCGTCACGTGTATTTGGAGTTGAGAGACCCCCGCAAATTCCACTTTCCGCAAGGCGTCGAATCGGGCACGAAGCTGCTCCTCCGTCCCTCCCATCCAGTGGAGCGTGAGAGAATGGGGGCAAAGTGCCTTCCATTGTTTGATGCACTCGTATCGAGTCGACGCGAGAATGCACTGGTTTTGGACGCCGAATCGCGACGCCGCCTCTGCCACGAGCGGCATGGGTGCCCCCTTCTCGTCGATATAAAGGAGGCGCGCCGGTTTCTCCTGCATGGCAAGAAAAACGGACTCCATCGTGGGAATATGCTGCCCACGCCACGCCTCGCCTTTGTAGCGCCCAACGTCGAAGAGTTTCATCTCGTCCCACGTGAAAGAATCAATGGGACGCCGTTTCGTTGCGTCGTCGAGGTGCGGCGCGAGTCGGCTCAGGTCGTTGTCATGAAAGGCGACAAGCACACCGTCCTTCGTAAGTCGCGTGTCGGCTTCGGGAACGCCGCCATTTTCCCACGCCCAGACAAAGGTTTCGAGCGTATTTTCGGGCGCTGCCATCCCTCCGCCTCGGTGGAATTGAATGATCGTTGGTGCGGAATTCTCCCCCGCACGAAGAGAGCGCGTCGCGACACAAAGCGCACCGAGCGCACAGGTTTTTAGAAAATTTCGTCGTGAGGCAGGCATTTGTTTCTCTTTCTTCTGATTGTTATCTTATTCTCCTTTAAAATTCCCGTTTTACGCGGCGTTTGGCGAGCCGTGGTGCGCAGATCCAACGGCGGACGGCACCGGAAATTTCGACGAGGAGTATTATGAAAGACCAAGGCGGAGGCGTCTCGGTTTGAGACTCTCCCCACACGACCATTCTACCATGTGCGTTTTCTTTTGTCAAGCAGGGTGAGAATACCATTTTTCGAGCGGGTGCCTTCCCACGACCCACGTCAGAGAAGCAGAACCTGCACGTGAATAAGTTTTCCCAGTTTTCCTATTTGTTCATGCGCTAGCCCTGTTTCTGAAAGAGGGGAATAAGGGTACGCCAAGAGGGTGGGGGGGCGATGTGGGAATGTATTTTCCACTGTTTCCCGGACTATCCTGCCTTCGTCCACGGCTCCGATGGTTAAAATGCGTAAAATACGCGGCCTTTTCCGCCTTTTCTTTTTTTCCGAAATAATTCAGTTGTACAGGTCGATACCAGTGACGATGGAAACTGTACGAAGTTTCTCTGAACAAATGGAATTGAAAATCGCAATTTAGCAGGGAGGTTGTCATGGCAACTCATGGTAGGAGAAGCAGCGCCCGTAGACGGGGGGGGCTAGGCAAAATTGCAGGAGACCTCCTTCTCGGCAGTTTGTGTCTTTTTGGCTCGGCGGAAAGTGCGTGGGCGCAGAATGTGGTCGTGGAGGACGCGGCGGGAGGAACGGTCGCGACGGGTGCGGATTTTACTATCGTGAAAGATTCTCTCAACGGCAATACGGCATATGTGACGGGTGATCTCACGGAATCGGCCATGGTGGGGTTTTCTGGTGATACGTCGTTTTCCATCATCTCCGAGGACGGAACGCTGAAGAAGATTTCTGCCGGTACGGGCATGACGGCAGGAAGCGGGGCGTTTTTCAATCTGTCGACGGGTAACATGCTGACGCTCGACCTCTCCAATGTGCAGTTCTCCGGCGGAAAAGGGGTGATGGTTGCAAATGATCGTATCACCGGCGGCGCGATTTTCAGTGCGGGCAGCCTCACACTCACGGGCAACGCCATTTTCGGCGGAACGGGAGAGGGTGAGGGAAATACTGCCGGATATGGCGGTGCTTTGGGTGCTTACGGCAGCGACCCCACCACAAGAAACATTGAACTCAACGGCACATTTCAATTTATCAACAACTCGGCAAGCTGGGGCGGGGCGATTGATGCCGGCACCGTGACGTTATCCGGCGGCACGAACACATTCATCAGAAACTCGGCAAGCTGGGGCGGGGCGATTCATGCCATAACCACCATGACGTTATCCGGCGGCACGAACACATTCATCAGAAACTCGGCAAGCTGGGGCGGGGCGATTCATGCCGGCACCGTGACGTTATCCGGCGGCATGAACACCTTCACCGGAAACTCGGCAGACGGCAACGGCGGGGCGATTCATGCCATCGACGTGACGTTATCCGGCGGCATGAACACCTTCACCGGAAACACGGCAGGCAGCAGCAACGGCGGGGCGATTGAAGCCGGCACCGTGACGTTCTCCGGCGGTACGAACACATTCATCAGAAACTCGGCAACACATCACGGCGGGGCGATTTATGCCGACAACGTGACATTCTCCGGCGCGGGGTCGGTGGCGACGTTTAGCGGAAACACTGCGAGCGGTGTGAACAACGATATTGATGCCGATAAAGTCACGATTCAGGACGGCGGGACGTATTCGTTCGGCGGGGGTATCGTGGCGGGTAGTCTCATCATCGGTGTGGATGGACAGGACGGAACGCCGGAAGTGACGTTTGGGAGCGGGTCGATCACGAAGTTGAGTTCGTTTACACTAACGGGGGGTTCGCGGCTGAATGTGATGCTGAATCAGGATAACCTGGAGGAAGTCGGGGACGCGTCGAAAATGACGAAGTTTGAAGGGGGGGGAGCGACGGGAAGTGCGGACTCTGTGGTTTGGTTCTTTCTGGACGCTACGGAAAATGGCACGTATACCGCCATGTTAGGCGATAACAAAAAATTCGAATCCTCCTTCTTTGCCCAAATGACGCAGGACGGCTCGGGCGTGGCGGTTGTTAAGAAAGGGTTATATGAAATTACCATTGACGTCGATACACCGACCGGAATTGTTCATCGTTACAACAGTGCCAGCGAACACCAGATTTCGGACGATCTGTTCAACGTTGCCGCAACAGGTGCCGCCACGGGCGACAAAATCATCCTGACGGGCGACGCGATTTCTACCGCCGTGACAAACCTTTCCGGGGTCACTTCCCTCAGCATTTACTCCAACGTTGCCGGCACCGTGCGAAAAATCACGAATACCAACGCCACGGACGGTAACTGTGCGTTTCTCTCCGCGGCAGGAGATTTGACACTAAACCTTTCCGATGTACAGTTCGCCGGCGGAAGAGGGGCGAATGATGGCGACGGCGGAGCGATTTACAGTGCTGGCAAACTCACGCTCAAGGGCAACGCCATTTTCGGCGGAACGGGAGAGGGTGAGGGAAATACTGCCAGTTATGGCGGTGCTTTGGCTGCTTTCGGCAGCGACCCCAACACAAGAAACATCGAACTCAACGGTGATTTCCAATTTATCAACAACTCGGCAAACTGGGGCGGGGCGATTTATGCCTTGGAGAAAGTGACGTTATCCGGCACAAGCGAGTTTTCCAACAACTCGGCAAGCGACGAAGGCGGGGCGATTTATTCCTACACCGTGATGTTATCCGGCACGAACACTTTCTCCAGAAACAAGGCAACTTCGGGCGGGGCGATTTGGACCGGCGACATGACGTTATCCGGCACGAACACCTTCACCGGAAACTTGACAAGCGACAACGGCGGGGCGATTTCTGCCAACAACGCCGTGACGTTATCTGGCGGCACGAACACTTTCACCAACAACTCGGCAACATACCTCGGCGGGGCGATTTCTGCCAGCAACGCCGTGACGTTCTCTGGCGGCACGAACACCTTCACCAACAACTCGGCAAACCGCGGCGGGGCGATTTATGCTTGGAAGAAGGTGACGTTCTCCGGCGGCACGAACACCTTCACCGGAAACTCGGCAGGCAACACCGGCGGGGCGATTTTTGCCGACGACGTGACGTTCTCCGGCGGCACGAACACCTTCACCGGAAACTCGGCAGGCAGCATCGGCGGGGCGATTCGTGCCTACAGCGACGTGACGTTCTCCGGCGCGGGGTCGGTGGCGATGTTCACCGGAAACAAGGCGGACGGTGTGAACAACGATATTTACAGTGTACTGGGTGCCGTCACGATTCGCGACGGCGGAACGTATTATTTCGGCGGCGGTATTGTGGCGGCAAATACCACGAATGGCAAACTTACCATCGGTGTGGATGGGCAGGATGGAACGCCGGACGTGACGTTTGGGAGCGGGTCGATCACGAATGTGAGGGCGCTGGAACTCGCTGGCGGGAATCTTTCTGTGTGGTTGAATAGTGGGAATGAGGTTGATGCGATTGGAGACATTGCAGACACAACCGCAGGGGCGACGAAGTTCACTTCCGCCAATGCCGTTACGGTTTCCGGCACCAATTCGTTGAAGTTCTATCTGGATGGAATTCTCAGCGTAAACGACGTTTACAAC
>JAUNBK010000063.1 GCA_030527105.1 Planctomycetia bacterium | reverse complement strand
GCCACCCTCCTCCTCGCCACGCTCGAATCCGCCCTCGGCGTCGGGGTGTGAGTGGTTGAGGTGGGTCGAAGACACTCTTTTGTCCTTCAATTTGGAAAAACGAAAAAAATACTGATAAAAGTATGGAAAAAAATTCCTCTCTTGCCGATAGACAAGTGTAGAGGTGTATTTTCGCGCCGAAATGGTATGAGGATATTCAAACAAAAAGAGAGGGATGGCAACATCGCATCACATTGGAGGTGAATATGTGTCGATTTTGGAAGATGGGTATTTTTATCGGGATATGCGCGGTTGGTCTGGCGGCAGGAGTGGAACTGCGGGCGCAAACGGTGTACCAATCAAACGAGGTCTGCCAAGAGTGCGTCGGAGCACCCCAGGGACATGCTGGGTTGCGTCGCGTCGCGGATACTGAGGGTGGATGGCAGACGAAAGGGTATATTGCCGATTGGCACGGTCCAATGCCCCAAACAAACTACGGGTCGCATTTTGGGTGCTACCCCGGCAACGCAAGGACGATTCATCGCTATCCCGCGTTTCATGGGTATTATTATCGAAGCCCTTATAATTATCGCCATTACTCGGAGTATCCGTGGAATGCGGACATGGCGGAGCCGCGCGCGTATCCCAAGCAGACAAATTTCGCGACAGGGACAGACGTTGGCGCTCAAGCTCCAACCCCGGCGGCGCCCAAGGTTCGAGTTATTGAGGACAAACCCATTGACGACGTGGATCTGAGTGAGTTTGAATAAAGCTTGTCTCGAAATCAGGGTAATCCCCGAAGGCGGGGGAAGTCTCCTATTGAGGAGGAAATCCACCCGCCTCGACGTCTTTCTTGTACGAGGCGACCGCCGCGCGAATGCTTCCGCCCACGTCGGCATATTGGAACGCGTGCTTCGGTGTGCGTCCTGAGAGCCCCAAGATATCATGAAGGACGAGAACTTGTCCATCGCAATGGGGACCGGAGCCGATGCCGATTGTGGGGATTTGGAGGGTTTGGCTAATTTCGCGCGCAATCTCAAAATCGACGCACTCCATGAGGACGCCGAACGCGCCTGCGTCTTGGGCTGCCGTCGCGTCGCGGAGGAGAATTTCTCGCTGGCGTTGCATGGTGTATTTCCCCAACTGTAGGATTCTTTGGGGAAGGAGTCCAATGTGCGCCAAAATGGGGATTCCGGCGTCCGTGAGTCGCGCGAGGGTTTCTTGTTGCGCAGCAGACGTCTCGATCTTTATGCCGTGGCACCGGGTTTCTTTCATGATTCGGGAGCAATCGCGCAGTGTTTCTTCCCACATCTGGTGCCCCCCCGGGAACGGCAGGTCGGCAATCACCATGGCGTTTTGCGCGGCGCGGCGCACTATTTCGGTGTGATAAATCATCTCCTCAAGTGTAACGGGGATCGTATTCCCTTTTCCCTGAACGACCATGCCAAGCGAGTCACCAACGAGAATGGCGTCGATGCCCGCCTCGTCGACGATTTTCGCGGTGCAATAGTCGTATGCCGTGAGCATGGAGATTTTTCTCCCATTGCGTTTCGCCTGCATAAATTGAAGAGTCGACATATTGATTCTCCTTCCGGTACTAATTCTTTCTCGACCACGGGCTGGCTAAAAAACGTCTAAATTTAGTCCACGCGCTGATGCGTCCGCCGTGGAAGCGTTCCTCGTGGCTGCGTCCGAAAACTTTGCGAATCCCGGACGCCGTGATTGCGGTGTTTTCGACCATAATTTCTCGAAGCGCGGTGAGTTTTTTAAGCTGTCCCAAGCACGCGTCCGTGAGGAACGTGTCCGCAACGTTAAGCTCGCGCAGGAACTTCATATTTTTGAGTGAAGCGACTCCCGCGTCCGTGATTTGGGTATCGTTCAGGTGTAAAATCCTCATCTCGGTCAGGTTTTTGAGATGGACGAGTCCTTTGTCCGAAATGGGACTTTCATAAACGGTTCTGTCGATCGGAATGGTGCCGCCCACGTAAAGCTCAAGAAGTCCGTTGAGGTGTGCGATGTGCCGCAGTCCTACGTCTGAGACCAACGAGCCTTGGAGGTTCAGGATGGCGATTTGGTGAAGCTGATCGAGCACGACCATTCCCTCGTCCGTGATGTCCGTGTCGTCGAGGCGCAGCAATTCGAGCGATTGAAATGCGCCGAGAATCTCCATTCCATCGTCATTGAACGGCGTGGAAGTGAGCGTCAACTCGCTCAAATCTCGGCAATTCGTCAAATGGCGCAGAGAACTCCCATCCACCTCGGTGGACATGAGTGCCAGCGACTTTAATCGCGTAAGCGGGGCGAGGTGGCGCACGCCCTCATCCGTGATGCGCGTCGAGGTGAGATTTAACTCCCAAATATTGGGTACTTCCGCCAGTCGTGCGAGAGAGTCATTATCGACGTACTCATTCATATTCAGGCTCAAGCGCAGAGGGACGCCCGCTTCGCTCCACACCTTGACGCATTGCGGCGTTATTTCGTGCCGCCACCAAATGTCCAAACACTCGCCTGGCTTCAAATTCTTTAACAACGCAGGCGAAATCTCCGGGCACAAAACGTACTGTTCCGAGATATCCTCCTCAAATTTCTGCACCGACTTGATTCCCCCCTCCGTCCGCACCTCAATCGCGTCGGGTTTGAGCATCAACACCGGAGTTGGCGAACCTTGAGTTCCCACGGACGTTTGAGCCGGCACCCCATTCGGCGGAATCACTTGAGCTGGCAGCAGTTGTGTCGGCAGCGTTTGTGTCGACAACGTCTGAACCATCTGCGTTTGAGCGACCGGCGGCAGAGGTGATTCTTTCCCGAAGGACAAAATCTCTCGTGGCTGAGAAGCGCTTTCGATCTCCTCCGCCTCACGAGACATATTCTCGATATCCATAAACAGACGCTCGTACGTTTCCTGATCGATCGCGTTATCGAGGAAGCGTTGCATCAACTTTTGTTTTAATTCCAATATTTCACGTTTCATTCGCAATCCGTTTTGTGTGACTTATAACACGACGAGTGTAACAAAACACCGACGACTCGTTGCAGGCTGCAACTTTGCACATCTTAAATCGCCTCATTGTACCCTTTATCTGCATTTTTGTAAAGTACATTTTGCGGGAAAAAGTGAAAAAATGGAAGAAAATAATCGTGAACCCCCTCCTTACGAATCCCTTTCGTGTGTTTTTGACTTCATTTCGTGAGTTTATAATACATCTCGTTAAAATTTCCGGTACCGTCCGCCGTTGGAGCTATGCACCACGGCTTGCAAAACGTCGCATAAAACGGGAATTTTAAAGGAGAACGAGTATAAAGTACGATGGGTATGCAATCACGCCCGCGTCACCAGCAGTATCCCACCCCCCCCTGCCCCATTTGAATGGTTTCTCTCTCGTTGAAGAGAGCGATATATCCCGCCCAAAGTCGGAAAGCGCCTTTTTTCCACTCGAAAGTTGGCGTCAAGACGACCCAATCTCTTCCTGCGTTTTGCTGAGAAATTGTCGTATAAACTGGCGCGCGGGGCGGCTCGACCCCCACTACGGTTCCTCCACCGATCGCATCAAGGTCGAGGAATTCGTGAAACCAAAACGCGGCGCAATTCAGATTAATCAGATTGTCTCCGTCCTGCCAAACATCGCTCGCGAGGCGGATTCCCAACACATTTCGGAAAGAGTTCGTCCGGAGCGCGGGAAATGTGAGCATCAACGGTCTGTCGGGCGAGGACGTCGACGAAAACGATCCAAAGCTGCTATAGTAGTATTGGAGTCCCCAAAAAGGCTGGATAGCGAGGCTCCCTATGCGATATTCGGTGCCCATTTCCCCATAAACGAACGCGCGCCATGCGTTCGATTCGCCGCTGTATTGCCAATCAACGAGTGGACTCTGGCTTTCGTAGCTTTCGTCAAGATGAGAGTGCCCAATGGCGGCGGTTCCGAGAAAATAGACACCCTCAATATCCTTGCGTCCATAAAGCCCCCAGAAATAATTGTCGACGTTCGTTTTTTCGTCCCAGAAATTTTGGGTCTCCGTTTGTACCGAGGAATTGTAGGCGAAAAAGGCACCGAGCCGGCAATCGTCGCTGAGATTCGCGTCGGTTCCGAGAAGAAATCCGCCGAACGATTCGTCGTATTTCGTGTCGTAGACCAACCGAAGCGACTCATTGTCGTAGATCACATCTCCTCTTGAGTTGCCGCCTGCGCCATAACCCGTGAACCAAGAGTGCCGGTCGGGGCATTGATGATCTGCGTCACGCAAAGTCTGCAACACCATTATATTCTCGAGCGTCGCGCTTTGAAGACCAAGCTTCGGCGACGATGTGTAGAGAAATTGCGCACACAACGGGCTTTGCAACGCAGAAAAGACCAACATAAAGGCATAAAGTAGTAGGACATACCGTTTCATTTTCTCGCAACTCCATGGAATGCTTGTCGTGTTTCAAAAATCGTTTTTCGCCATGGCTCCTCTCTTTTTTGCCCCCCATTTATTTGAGCGCCAGTATATGAATACATCATGAGCCAAGCCTCCTTTATTAACGACAAATTTAACGCATTTTATTAGGAGATAAAAGGAGCGATTTTGTTTATCATCGCCGAAAAACCAGACGTCAAAACGTCCCAACGAGCGTGTTTTCTTGCCAAATTTGTTGCTCGATCTTCGTGTTTCGGTTTTGGAAAAATTTTTTTCCATTTTTTTTGCGAACGGCGGGGGCGTCTATTTGCCCTAAATTGTGACAAAATATCAATTTATACATAAATCTTGCAAAAATTTGTTTTTTTATATATTTTTTATTTTTTTATATATTTCCACCATTCCCCCTTGACAACCAAATTCGCCTATGTTAAAATTATAGCATGACAAAGAGAATAATGGATTTTTACAATCCCTTTTGCACACACCAAAAAGCAAACGGGCGAGCAGAAAATTCTTTATTGTTTTGTCTACATTTTTTATTAAGTTTCAAGATGAATTCATGTGAGGAGTTTCCATTTAAGTTGGGGTTCCGCGCGAACTTATCTTGATTCCATTCCAAACATTTAACAAATGGAGTACTATTATGAAACCGACATCTGTCTTTGGTCGAATCCTTGGCAACTCTGCTTCGCGCCGCGTGAAGATGGGGGGGGGGGGCAAAACAGAGAAACTCGTCCTCTAAAACTCGAAACTCTAGAGGAACGCCAACTTCTAAGCGTCACCCCCTACGCAACCGACCCCGACGACGCAACCGCTATCGTCAGTACCGAAATCCCCACTGCGGCATCCGTCCCGAATGTTGATTGGGGTGGTGTGGAGGATGCGAATTCTTCACTGGTACTGATGGAGTCTGAATCTAGCGGGGCA
The DNA here is from genome assembly GCA_030527105.1 of Planctomycetia bacterium. GTDB lineage: Bacteria > Planctomycetota > Planctomycetia > Pirellulales > Thermoguttaceae > RGIG3701. The sequence goes on along the minus strand of JAUNBK010000063.1, from coordinate 15,333 downwards.
AAGATGGAAACGTTTAGAACGGACTCTGGTGGTGGTCTTGATGACTATACGAACGGCTCAATTACGTTTAACATCAATATTGATGGTCTTGTTGATACGAGCAAGTCGGCGACACTTAAGTTACGCGTCTGGGATGTTGATTATAATACCATGTCCGATCCTAATGAAAACGAGCGGGATATGGTATCTGTTAATGGACACAATTTGGGCTATCTGACAGGCGCAAACGATTCCTGGAGTACATGCACATTTACGATCTCTCAAGGTGTTCTCAAAACCGGCGACAATACGATTCGTATTGATATAGATACTCTTCAAACTGGTAACTGGGCTGTCGAGTGCGACTGGGGAGAGATTACCTGTAGTGTGATCACGCCGGATATTTCTGTTGACACAGTAACACTAACTTGTGCTAATCCGACCATTCCGGATGAATGGGGGGCAGTTGTAGGTGAAAAAGCCCATATTACCGCAACACTTATTGAGAACACCGACGACCATACCTTCGACGATTATGAAATAGTGGATTTGACATGGACCGTCGAAAAAGTCGTTCTGGATGAAAATGGAAACAAGACGGGAAAGCTTGAAAAAGTGTTTGCCACCAATACGGCAATCACTGATTCACGGATTGCCGTCGATAAAGTGAGCGGTGATCAATGGACCATAACTTACAACGACTGGTTGCCTGAAAAAGGCGATCATGGCGATTACAAAATTACCTGCACCGTTAATTACAAATTAAACGGAACCGGCTGGTTTGGTACAAACTTTGCTGCGAAAACGTATTCCGATTCGAAAACCATTGATAATGCAAAAGTCGATGTGCAAGAGTATGAAATATTCCTTGGAAGATGTGTTGTTGATGAAAACGGGAGTATTGATTCCACGCAATCATACAATCAAAAAGCTAAACAGGTCAATACAACAAAATATTCCGTTAAAAGAAAGTGGTATGAAGATACTTTTTTGAAGAAGACCGCCAACGAACAGTGGACGGAACTTCTTAAGACACTCAATGTTGAGACCACCAGTATTAAAGGTTCTAGAGGTGAATTACCGGATTTTTATAAACAATTCGTCGATTATCGTTTCTATCTCGTTTTTGGGAAAGCTGACAAAAATATGGAACTGGCAGCTTCATCAAATGGTAATATTTATAAGTCTGATGTAGTAACATCAATTTATTTGCCAGATATTGCTACCATCGGAAATACTGCGACATCTGACGCAGATTTTGAAAAATTGGTACGAGTAGTATCCTATTACAATCAAGGAACATTAAGAGATTGGGCCGTTGGAGATTTGATTATTTTTTCGACAGATTGTCCGAAAAAGACTTTTGTTGGAACAGATGAAATTCTCATTACGTCTTATGTTGTAACAGAAGCAAAAAACACTCTTTGGACAGACTTTGAAGGAGTTGGTTTGGAGAATTGTTTATCTGGCAAGGATTCTATCTACATGATGAGAGGCACCGAAGAAATTCCACAATTGACAGATATTATTTGGGCAGACCTTGACGAGGAAGGTATAGGTTTAGATCAATACAATACGGCCAAAAACTCTATCCGTAATTGGACTGCGCGACAGAGTGAGTCGGTTATTCTATTAGGACACTCGCTTGGCGGTTCATTGGTTCAGTGGGGTGCTGCAGATTTGGCTCCAACAGGTAAAATATCAAGAGTTCTTACTTTCCAGAGTAGTGGAATTTCTGTTGAAGCAGTAAATCGTTTTAATGAATACAGTAATGGAATAGATGTGAAACATTATGTTTCTAATGGAGACATGGTATCATTGGCAGGCGAAGCTTTTATTGGAAGCGGAAATTGTGTTACAATCGTAACTTATGGAGACTATAACGGATATCAGTGTAACACGACACAATTTGAAAAAAATGATATTTACAAACATAACATGTGGCTTCTGGGAGATGAAAAGCACAATGAAAAGAATGGTATAACTAACCTCAAAACTGAGACGATAAACATTTCTGATTTTAACAGTTTCTGGTTCCATTACTCTGTTCCCGGAATTTTGTTTGGTTGGAACTGGACATATGATTTAGATTCTGCATTCATTAGAGGAACGACAGAGTCGATCCGGAAAGATCTAACTTCATTTATCCTTGGTGAAGATATTGACTCGGAGAAAAATTGGGAATGGTGCGATTTCAACAATAATAGGTCTTCTTATATTCAAAATGGCGTGATTTATTACAGCGCTGATATTAATATCGAAACTCCAAACGAATTGAATTTCCCTGGAATAATACATTACTCGAAATTTGGTATGAATTCCGTCAAAGTTGAATATAATGAAAATACTCCTTATGACATGAATATTAGCGGACCTGTAAACAATTTTTCCTTATATCTTGTCTCGGCAGACCTGAATTTTTCTCATATTGAAGATATTAAAAACATGAGAGCGGATACTGACACCTTACCGAATCTCGATTATTCGCTTGAAGGAAACAGTACAGTTTACTTTGGTGATTCGTCAAGGGTTAAGAGCAAGGCAGAGCTTTCCATTTCCAAATATGAGAGTTTTATATCAGAAAATGACGATATACTTCATTGTAACGTCGATAGCCTTAGCATCCTTTTCAACGGGCAGGAAGCATGTAAATCAACATCTTTGAATGATTTTAAGCTTGAAGATGGAAGTCCGACTGTATTGCTTGGAAAGGGAAATGCATTAACCGGTCGTGGAACTTTTACCTTTGATGTATATGATAAACACGGCAATAAAAAAGAAATTACGACAGAGAATGCAGAGGTTCAACTCGTCAATGGTACTGTTTCCACGAGTGTTGAGATCAGCGGTACTTCAACAGATGGTGAAACGTTGAAGTTAGAACGATTACGCAGTTCAGTAAAATTGACAGTCGGGGAAGTAGTATTTTTATACAATGCCAAAAATACCAGATTTACTAGTAAGACTGTTTTTGAGGCGACCCCGAGTCCGGCGAAGATGCTTGCTAAAGGAGTTGTTCGCAATGAAGCTTCAAGCTCGTCTGTAGTTTCCTCCGTTACGGCTTCTTTTAATGATTCCTCCATTGAGATCAACGTAATTCCAATTGAAGAAAACGTAGACGAAGATACTTGTTTCTTGTTCTATATTGATAACAATCAAGAGGGGTTTGACGGCGAATTCCTTATCGACGTTGCCTTTGATGATATGGTCAAGAACGACGATGGAAGTTATTCGTATTCGTTTGATTTATCTGGTGTTACTGTTCCTAGTGGTTCTTATTCTATTTATTGTCACGACATCTGGGAAGACGAAACCGATTCGGTTTACAGTAATGCGTTTACGTTGGTGCAAGCTGCGGCATCATTGTCTTTCTCCGAAGTTTCGCACGACTTTGCCGACGCGAATATCGGAACAGCAACTACCGACCATATCAAAGAGTTTGTCATCACTAATAACAGCACGGTCGCTGCGAATTTTGTGATTTCAGCGGACGAGGCGGGCGATCTGGACGATTTCTATTATTCGGGAAAATATTCCGATGACAGTGATTTGACTTCCAGTACCGTTTCCCTGGCAGCAGGCGAATCGTTGAAACTAACGTTGTACTTTGTTCCGTCAACCGTCGGCGAAAAAACCGTTACGCTGAAGTTTACCAGCAACGACGAATCTTCTTTGGGTTCCATCACGGTAACAGGAACGGCACTGGAGGTGCTTTCTACCGATTTGACGACCACATCCACGGATAGCACGATTTCAGCATCAAGTGTAACACCGGGTGAGGCATTGGAAATTTCTTGTAAAGTAAATAACGCAGGAACGGCTCTGTCGGATGGAGTAAAGGTGACATTTTACGCCTCGTCGGACGCTTCAGATATTACGTCTGGAACCGTTCTGGGGGTCAGTGAGGTCGATTGGATTGTCGCCAACGAGTCAGAAACGTTCACGCTTTCCATTCCTTCCTTCCCTGAACTTGCCGCTGGAAATTATTATATCGGATGGGTTGTCGAATGTGATAACGATTCGGATACGACCAATAATATGGCGGTCATGAGCGACATGCTCGAAGTTTTGGCGGTTGTCGATAATACCATTACGTCGCTTTCGGACACTCCAGAGGATACCAACGCTAACGGGCTGTTCGACAAGCTGAATATCAGCTCGACGATTGACGTCGATGAAGCGGGCGATTATACGGTTTACTACACGCTCAAAGACTCCATGGGAACGCAGGTTGCTTCCGTTTACGAAACCTTTGCTTTGGTTGCTGGTGAGAATTCTCTTACTCTTGCGATTCAGGGCAACGACATATTCCTCTCTGGTCTCGACGGTCCTTATTCGTTGGATGTCAATATCTCCGGTACGAACTATTCCTACGGTAAATCCGATGTGTTTCAGACCGCAGCCTATACTTTCAATCAATTTGAAGGAGCGCAGGCTACATTTACGGGCAGTTACTCCGACATGGGAACCGATACGGACGATGACGGGAAATACAACGCTATGACGATTAACGTAGGCATGGAAGTAACGGTAGCGGGAAACTATAAGATTGCAGGCACGATCGTCGACGCAAACGGCAAATTCGTTGCGTTTGGAACAACCGACAATCTGGCTTTACAAGTCGGAAATCATACAATTCCATTGGAATTCGACGCATTGGACATTATTTCCAACAGTCAGGGCGGACCGTTCACATTAACCAATCTTCGTATTGAAGATGTTTCATCGGAAAGTGTTCTCAGCAGGGTTAGCAATGTTTATACCACTAGTGATGGGAAATACGCGCTGTCCGATTTCGATTCGGAAGGTTCCCTCTTTACTGGCATCAATACAAGTTTTGCCTCGGATTCCGATTCCAATGGTCTATACAATTCATTGACATTCCGTTTGGGGGTATCCGTTCAAACTGCCGGAAATTATTATTTGACCGCACTTGTGGTGGATAAAGACTCTCAAAGTATCAAACAGGTAAATCAACTTTGTTCACTTGATGTTAGTTCTGATAAAATAGATATTACCATAGATGGATTGGCAATTAATCAAGGTGAGTTTGATGGACCTTACGGGTTGTTTGGTATTCAGTTGTTGAACGAGGCTGGCGAGACCATCGCCAGAGGAACTTCATTCTTAACGGATACTTATTCTCATTCGGATTTTGAACGTATGATACTAACATTATCCGGCGAAATAACCGATTCGATCAACGACACAAAAACCTCTTTGGACGTTTCGTTTACTGCGACCTCTGAGAATGGCGGTTATTATAATGCTAATGCCAGAATTATCGACAGTAACGGTAATACGGTATGTTGGGCTTCAACGAACGTTAACCTGGAGGCGAATACTCCAACACCTGTAACATTGAATTTTGACTATGAGGCATTTGTTGCAAATGGTGTCAATGGTGTATTTTACGTCAAAGACTTTTCCATGTACAATACCACTACTGGTGCCACAATAGATTCCGTCTTTATCACGGATTTCCACGAAACAGATCCCTATAACGTTTTCTTACAGATAACCCCCCGCCAAGACGGCAACAACATCATCATCGACTCCGGCTTGGCTCCTGAGGCGGGGCAGACGGTCTCGTTCCAGTATAGGCAGGCAACGTCGCGTAGTTGGCGGACGGTGAAGGTCGCGGTCAATGAGAATGGGACGCTGGCAGCATCCGTGAAGGTGTGCTCGCTCGCGAAAGGGAGGGCGTACGATGTGCGGTTCGTGAGCGGAAGTACAAAGGACCCGGAGGTTTTGTTGGAATCGCAATTGACCTTGGAGAAACTCGACGCGCCCAAGGTCGTCACTTCTGAAGTGCCGGGCGATTTTGACGCCATGACCGTGAAGGTCGAAAAGTTCGACGAAGACGCTCTCGGGGTGGCGGTTCAGGTGCGATTCCAAGGAGAAAGGTCGTGGTCGGACTGGACGCAAATTGGGACGCGCGCGGACGATGGTACCATGCAGTTCGCGGGGCTAAATGGAGTATCCATTCAAGCGACGGCAACCGAGGGGGTGTATCTCGTTTCCGGTTTGCCGAAAAGCTCGAAGGTTGAGTTTCGTCTGATGGCGACGGGGGGGTTGAGTGATGATGGCGAGACGATTTATCTCGACTCTTCCTCGACGCTCAAGAGTCAAAAACTGGCGCAGGCGAAGAAGCTGGCGACACCGAATGTTTCTCTTGCGGCAATCAAGGGCGAGACAGATGCGATGAAAGTCACGGTCAAGTCGCTCGACGCGAATGGCACAATGGAAGTGAGCTACCGTGTCAAGCAAGGGAAACAGTGGGGCAATTGGTCGGACTGGAGCACGCCGGAAAGTATTCTAGGTGTCACCATCGAGGATCAAGGAAATGGTGCGTACAAAGTGACCGGCTTGCCAGTTGGAGCGACGCTCCAGGTGCAGTTCCGCGCGGCAGCAACCGAGGATGCGTACTTGACTTCGGCTGCCAATTCACGAAACGTGACGCTCGCGAAGCCAACCGCCTTGACGACTCCGAACTTCAGCTACTCGCAGAGCAAGGGATTCTACAACTTCAAGACGGATACCAACGCGGCAGGTTATGAAATTCAGTACAAGCTGCCCGGCGGAAAAACTTTTGCGACGTTGGGAACTTTGACGGATGGGGAACTCCGAGCAACAACCCTCGCGAGTCTCATTCAAGCCACCGTCCCGGCACAGACTGCAACCACGTATGTCGTCGGACGCCGGTACACCATTACGCTGAAAGTCACTGCCAAGGCGGGTACAGACGACATTCATTACAAAGATTCGAAAACCGCCTCGAAAATGATTGCATTCAAGTGGACGCAGGAACTCGCGGATCTTTTTGACAACCAAGGCTAAACGCTCTCGGAGACCAAGCGTCGCTTCCCTCGCGGAAATAGCGCTTGGTTCCTTTTTGTGCGCATGATCGGCATTGCGCGAAATGATACCAGCGGTCGAATTCGTTTGAGCGCTGGTTTATTCTATTTTCAAGAAATTTTCTCAAAAAGCCCCTTTTTTTCTCCCCGTCGATTGACAAAAACGACATCCTCGGTTAAAATGATAGCGGTTGTTTTGGCAAGCGTTTTGCTTTTGTCCTATTTCACGAAGGATTTCTAGGATTTCTAGGATTCTGGCGCGAAGTTTTGATAGTTTCTTCATCTTTCCTTGAGGAGTCGTTTTATGGCGAGTGTTTGGAAAATAGGATACATTTTGTTGTTCGTTTCGATTTCCTTATTGGGAAATTCCGCATTCCTCCGAGTAGCGAAGGCGGACGAGGCGGCGTCTGCCGAGGCGCTGGTCGAAAAGGGGAAGGAAGCGGTCGGACTCGGGAAGAAAGACGAAGCGTTCAAGTTTTTCGAGAAAGCCGCTAATGTGGGAAATGCCGACGCGTGTTTCAATCTGGGCGCGCTTTATTTCGAGCGAAAGACGGATGCCGACTACAAAAAAGCGTTCGAGCTTTTTGAATTGGCAGCGGAAAAAGGGAACTCGAAAGCGATGTTCAATTGCTCGGTCTCCCTCATCAATGGACTCGGCGTCGAGGTCAATATCCCCAAAGGGTTCGAGTATCTCGAACGCGCGGCGGCTCTCGATTTGCCTCTGGCGCAGACCGAGTTGGGCTTCCGATACACAAGAGGGTTTGGAATCGAAGCCGACGAAGAGAAGGGAATCCAATATTATCGGAAGGCAATCGCCCTCGGAGATTCTAACGCGATGCACGGCTTGGCGCAGTATTATTACGATACCGGCATCACTCCCGAGCGCGCGCCGGAGATGATCGAGCTGCTCGAAAAAGCGGCGGCGCTTGAAAACGTCCGTGGAATGTGTCTCCTCAGTTCCTGCCTCCTCCAAGGGCGTGGCATCAAAAAAAACCAACAAAGAGCGCTGGAGTTGATCCAACAGATTGCCGAAAAAAATGACCCTCTCGGGTTTGAATTCCTCGCCAGAGTCTATCTGAACGCTTGGGGTGTGCAGAAGGACGTTGTGAAAGCGCTCGAGTACGCGAAACGCGCTGCCGACATGGGGTCCGCGCAGGGGCAATACTTGGTCGCCGTCATTTTGTACTATCACGTTGGAGAGCCGTTGCAGGCGGAAGAGATTCTCCGCTATGCGGAACTTGCCGAGAAACAGGGGGACAACGACGCCGCCATTCTCCTCGGTAACATTTATTCTGAGGGCAAAATTGTCATGAAAGACGACAAAAAAGCGCTCAAATACATGCAGAGACCCGCCAAAGCTGGTCTGCCAAATGCGCTCCTCTTCTTCGGAAATTCCTACAGGGACGGAACCGGCACGAAGCAGAGCACCAAAAAAGCGATACGATGCTTCAAACTCCTCGGCGAGAAAGGCGACGCGCGCGGGTGGTATAGCATCGGCGCCATGTATCGATTTGGACTCGGCGTGAAGCGCGACATCGCAAAGTCTGTCGGCTACTACGAGAAAGCGTGCGCGCTCAATTTTGGCTATGCGTACGTTTCGCTTGCCGAGATTTATATGACGGATCCAGAATTGAAAGACGAAACGAAAGCGGCAGAGTACTATCGCTACGCTGTCGAGGAGTTGAAATTCGGTCCTGCGCTCCTGCCCTACTCGAATATGCTTATGCAAGGTCTTGGTGGACTTGAGCCGGACGTCGCAAAGCTGCGGACATTCCTCCTATGGCTTGTTGTGAAAAAAAACCCAGATGCGCTAGAACTTCTCACCGAACTGGCTGAGAAGAAAAATCCCTTCGCATGTTTGATTTTGGCAGAAGGTATAGCACTTGTTCCCCGCTCCGAGGAAGAGGGGAAACATGCGGCGGAGCTATTAAAAGTCGCGCTAGATGCGGAGATTCCCGAGGCGTACCACACCTACGGGAAGTTCTTGTACATAGGTCGTGGTGTTAAGAGAGATGTGCAATCTGCTATCAAATATTACGAACTCGCGGCAGAAAAAGGCTGCGCCGAAGCGTACATGGATCTGGCGCAGTGCTATCGTTGGGGAAGCGGTGGTTTGAAGAAGAACAAGACGAAAGCGCTCGAGTGTCTCGAGAAAGCGGTGGAGAAAAACGTCTTCGGTGCCGCCCAACGTTTGGAGAGCATGAAAAAAGAAAAATTTTAACGAGTGTTCTAAAATGACAATATCACCTACCGGCGCTCAAATTCATCCGAGCGCCGGTATCGCTCTCACCCCATACCAGTGCTGCGTCCTTCTTATAAATTATAGCAGATTGATTTTAGTTTGATTCTGGCGTCCTCGGTTCTGAACTGCCAGTCGACAGGCTTGGGGTTGGCATTGCGCGAGGCGTTCCACGCGGCGAAGGCGGCGCGGAGGGTTGGGATGTCTGGGAGCCGGCGTGTGGCGGAGGTCGATTCGAGTGCATAATTTACGGGCTTTCGCGGCAGGGAAGGTGTCGTAAAAGGAGCCGTAAACGTGCGTGTTGAGGTTGTCGCAAACCAGCGCGATGCGCTCGGCGTCTAGGAAAATTTCCAAGATGAAATCGACATCTTCCGCCCAGCCATTTTCGTACAACGTTCGCGAAATTGCGCCCGACACCAGCCTGTGAGTGGCTCGCAAAACATGAAAACCGACGCCGTCCCGCAACGTTTACACTCACAATCCGTACGTTTCGATCCCCTCCTCCATGGCGGTCGCAAACGCTTCGTTGGAGTCTGGCGGAATGACCTAATATTGGATTTTTCGTGTATTCGTGCTCGTTTTTACGCTGCTTCTCCGCATCCCCTATAAAATTCCCGCAAAAGTCGCACTGACTTTTTGACGATAAAATCAGCATAGCACGCTTTGTGAAGGGAGTCAAGTCTGGAAGATGGATAATTATCGATTATCACAAAAAAACGGAGGAAAAATGGCAGGCTGATAGAATCAGAGCCGTTTTTCTGCTTAGGGCGGCGAGTCTGTCGGCAACGTGGCGGAGGTTCTGACGATGGATGAAAAAAAATGTCCGCAGCCATTTTCATGCGTGGGAATCTGGTGGCATTGACGCGCTAAAACATCAGTTATAGCGTGAGCGCGTGGCTCATTTCGCTCAAGTTTTTTTCTGATAATTGATAATTTTCCATCTTTATACTCGTTCTCCTTGAAAATTCCCGTTTTGCGCGAAGCTTTGCGAGCCGTGGTGCGTAGCTCCGACGGCGGACGGAACCGGAAATTTCAACGCGAAGTATTATAAGCCTTGACTCCTTCCTCGCTGTGTGGTACACTGGGGCTATTGCCCAAGTGACAGTTGGACTTTTGTAAAATTTTATGTGTGAGGTAGTTCATGTTTAGCGACTCTCTCACGGAGACGGCATTGCAAATCGGAAACGCCGTTCCAATCGACCTCGTGAAGGCGAGCGGTATGACGCTGAAAAAAGCTATGTATCACATTAAGGTAAGCAGGAGCAAGCGGAGAAATGGCTGACTTTTTCGATATACTGATAGAAGTTCTCAAAGCGGATGAGAGGTTTTTTGCAAAGGATGGAACGCTGCTACGCAACAAGGTCTACGAATCCGCCATTAATATGGACGCAGAGCTTATCGGGTTGCTCCTTGGCAATGCCGACACGAAAAAACGCTTTTTTGTGGAAATAAATGATGTGCTTGTCTTCGACAAAGTCGGCTTTGGGTGGGTGGTCAACAACCGCCAATTTCTGCCCGACAGCTATACGCGTTTCAAGAACCGCATCGGATTGACAGATGCGCGCGGCGATCTCATCTCTGCGTCTGGCGACGTGGTGCTATCCTTCCCATATAAGGACTGCGTCCTTGAGGGGGGGGGCAGTCAAGAGATGACCAGAAACGTGACGAGGTTTTCTATAACGCCATCCTTGCACCCGACGAGGTAGATAGGCTACTGTGCCCGAAGGTGCTGGTTAACGCGCGGCGGTATAGCTGTTCTGGATCGGTTGACTTGGTTGGTTCTCCTATAGCCGAAACCAGCACTGTATCAATAGATGAAATAATAGAATTCTCGAATGACGATCACCTTATCATTAAGGGCAATAACCTGCTCGCCATTGCGTCGCTGTTAAAGCGATATGAAGGCAGGATAAAATGCATCTATATTGACCCGCCGTATAACCCGACAAGTCAGGCGAATACGTTTGCTTACAATAATACTTTCAACCGTTCTACTTGGCTTGTATTTATGAAAAACCGCTTGGAAATAGCGAAACGCCTACTGAGAAAGGACGGTGTTCTCATTGTGGCAATCGATAAGAATGAGCAACCTCGGTTGCAAATTCTTATTGAGGAAATCTTCCCAGATTGCGACGTAGATTGTATTATAATACTTCGCGTTAAAATTTCCGGTGCCGTCCGCCGTCGGAGCTACGCACCACGGCTCGCAAAACGTCGCGTAAAACGGGAATTTTAAAGGAGAACGAGTATACTATAATCCACAATCCGCGCGGAACCATTGGCACGAATTTTTCGTATACACATGAATATGCAATTTTCGTTACACCAAAAGGGAAAAAGTCTATTGGCAACCGGAAGTTGACGCCAGAAGAGATTGACTGGTCTCCCCTACGCAACTGGGGAGGCGAGTCGCTTAGAACCGACGCCAAAAATTGTTTTTATCCTGTTATAGTTGAGCATGGCAAGATTGTTGGCTTCGGCGATGTGAGCAAGGATGACGAACATCCGCAACAGACAGAGAAACGTGATAATCAGTACTATGTTTATCCTATAGACGGGAAAGGCGTGGAGCGCAAATGGCGTTATGCTCGGCAAACTGTCGAGAGTATCCGGGACATTTTGCGCGTCAAAACAATTAAAAATGGTTTTGATATTGAAATTGGGAAAGACTTCGGTACATATAAAACCGTATGGACAGATTCCAAGTACGACGCCAGCGTAAATGGCACCCAGCTTCTGAAAAGCATTCTGCCTGATACGCAGTTTACATATCCAAAGTCCCTCTATAATGTCATCGACTGCATTGCGGCGTGTGTCGGAAACGATAAGGACGCAATTGTTCTTGATTTTTTTGGAGGCAGCGGGACGACTGGCCATGCCGTGATGGAAATAAACAAGAATGATAACGGACACAGGCGTTTTATCTTGGTAGAGCAGATGGATTACATTGAGCAGGATACTTTGCCAAGAAATGTAGCTGTGATGAGGTCGATTGCGCCTAAAGATAGTATCGTTTATGTCGAGCTTGCAAAGGACAATCAACGGTACGTTGACGATGTTACCAATGCTGAAACCGATGCCGACCTGACCACTTTGCTTGAGCGTATTCTTGCCACGGGCTTCATCAGCAGCAAGGTAAACCCTGCCGAGATTGCGGGGTACGCAGCCGACTTCGCGGCGCTGTCCGTCGAGGACAAGAAGCGATTCATTCTCGAATTGTTGGATAAGAATATGCTCTATGTAAACCTATGTGATCTCGACGATGAGGAATATGGTATAAGTGATGCCGACAAGGCCTTCACAAGGAGTTTCTACGGATTGGAGGGCAAGTAGGATGTTTCTTTTTCAGCACATGGATTCAATCCGCGACTTCACTCCAATTGCCTACAAAGAGTTGCCGGATCATATCCCCGCCAACTTGAACCCGACGTTTGAATTGCGTCCTTATCAGGAGGACGCCTTTCGAAACTTCATCACGTTCTATGAAAGTGACAAGCGTCCGAATCCGACACAGGTCTTGTTTCATATGGCTACCGGCAGTGGCAAAACGCTCATTATGGCGGGACTGATCATCTACCTCTATAAACTTGGATACCGCAACTTTCTGTTCTTCGTGAACCTCGATAACATTGTCAAGAAGACAAAGGACAACTTTTTGAATACGGCTTCGGCAAAATACCTTTTCGCGGAGGAGATTGTCATAGACGGCGAGCGCATTCGGGTCAACGAGGTGAGTAACTTTCAAGGCTCAAACCCAGATGCCATCAACATCTGCTTCACGACCACGCAGGGTTTGCATATGGACATGTGGTTCCCGAAGGAAAATTCACCGTCATTTGATGATTTTCTGGAACAAAAAACAGTTCTGATAGCCGACGAAGCACATCACCTGAACGTGGATACACGCCGTGGTAGGGTTGACGCAACAGATTCACTGCGTCAAAACTGGGAGACTACGGTGCGTCGTATATTTGAGTCCAACCGCGATAATGTACTGCTTGAATTTACGGCGACATGCGATTTACAGAATCCATTTATACTCGGGGAATACGAAAACAAAATAATTTTTAATTATCCGCTTAGCCGTTTTCGTGAAGAAAAATACTCTAAACAGGTACGAGCTATCCGAGCTGATATAGAGCATAGAGATCGTATCCTGCAAGCTCTCATGTTCAGTCAGTATCGTCTCAAGGTGTTTCAAGACCATCAATTGTCCATAAAACCGGTTGTCTTGCTAAAAGCGAGGACTATTGCGGAAAGCAAACGTGTGGAGCAGACCTTTTATGAAATGATACAAACTCTTCAAGGGGCTACGCTTGAAAGTGTTGTAAATAATTCGCCGCTTGCCGAGGTCAAACAGATGGCAGAGTATTATGCCTCGAAGGGGATTGGTTATGATGAATTAGCACTAGAATTGCGAGAAGAATTCAGTAGCGACCACTGCATCTCAGTGAACGATGATAAAGAGGCGGATGCGCGACAACTGATTCTAAACTCCCTTGAAAGTCGAGACAATCCATACCGGTTGATTTTCGAGGTCAAAAAACTGGACGAGGGATGGGATGTTCTCAATCTGTTTGACATCGTTCGTTTATACGAAACACGGGATGCAAAGAACGGGAAACCCGGGCAAACCACGATTGCTGAAGCACAGCTAATTGGACGAGGAGCAAGATACTGCCCGTTTATTATTGAAGAAGCCGATGAAAAGTATAAGCGCAAATACGATAATGATATAAAAAATCCACTGAGGGTTTGTGAAGAACTTTATTACCACTGCCAGTATGACAGTCGCTATATCGATGAATTGAATAAAGCTCTGATTGCAACGGGTATTATGCCAGAGAAACAGACAGAAATTTCATATGAAATAAAAGAAGAATTCAGATCGCATGAAATTTACGAGCAAGGAATTGTGTTTCTTAATGACCGGATTGTAAAGAGCCGCAGTGACATTGTGGAGTTACTTCCTTCGATACGCAATAAAGAGTATTTCGTTTCGGTCAACACGGGAAAAGCTACCATGGACACCATGATGATGAATACCCACACGAATACTACGGTCAAGACCTATCAATACAGAACAACAATTGGTCAAATCGCTACTTATAATTACTCACTTGTTCATCGGGCAATACGTCAAGTCAATGTATTTAAGTTTAACATTTTACGTGGCTATTTTCCCAATCTGAAATCAACACGGGAGTTTATCGTCAATGAAGCCTATCTTAGCAACGTAAAAATTCTTATAGAGAGTCGTGACGAAGTACCAACTCCTAAAACTTTATTTGAAGCATGTGTAAGTGTTTTCATAAAAATCGGCAGCGAAATATCCACCATAAAAGAGACTTATGAGGGGACGACTGTATTTCGAGATAAGAAGTTCAGGGAAGTTTTTCGCAGTAAAACCCTTCATATTACCGACCCTCATGGCGAAGGGGAAGGAATTTCTCAAAACGCTCCAACCATTCGACCAGAGTGGAAAATTAATCTTGCAGATGCCGATTGGTTCGTTTTTAACGATAATTTTGGCACGTCTGAAGAAAAGGCATTTGTTGCGTTTTTTGCATCATATGTCGAACAACTCAAAAAAACATACGAACAGGTCTATCTTGTACGTAATGAGCGACAGCTTGTTCTTTACTCATTTGATAGTGGAGAACGTTTTGAACCAGATTATCTGTTGATTCTTCTTAGACAAAAATCGTCAGGATATGAGCAGTATCAGATATTTGTAGAACCCAAGGGAAATCATCTGATTGCCCAAGATAAATGGAAAGAAGAATTTTTATTGCAAATTAAAGAACGAGGAATCCCGCAAAAAACGTTTGCTGATGACAAGGAGTATTATGTTTGGGGCTTACCATTCTTCAACCACCAGTGTAAAAATAATTTTTCTTCTGCAATAGACCAAGTAATGAATGGACAAGAATAGGTTTTCGTTTTGCTGCTATTGCTTCGTCCTTCTTATAAATTAGGGCAAACTGCCTTCTGCTTAATTGTAGCGTCATCGGTTGTGGATTGGTCGTTGACGGGCTTTGGGGCGACATTCACGGGGCGATCCACGCGGCAAGGGCGGCGCGGAGGGTTGGACAGGCGCGGAATCCGCTTCTGAACCGCAAACGCTCCGTTGGAGAGTCCGGCGGAATGACCCAATATTGGATTTTTTGTGCGCTCATTTTTGTTTTTTTGAAATTCACAGGGCGTCTGACGCCCCACGCTCTCGGCGATTCCCGGCTCGACGACGCGTAGCGCGAT